>CANQIK010000025.1 GCA_947624085.1 uncultured Bacilli bacterium | reverse complement strand
TGATTATTTTAACAAGCTAAAATAATCTATCGTTGGATTGTCGTGACTTTGTCACTTTTGTTTGACAAACCTACACAATTTATTTTTCACTCATGAAACTTAGGCTTTACTAATAAAAAGCATAGTGTTATAATACTTGTAGCAATTTAAGTGGGACAAAATCCCACTTTTATTTATAAAAAAGGAGGCCTAAATGGAGTTTGAAAGCTTAAAGCAAAAAATCAATGAAAAACTGGCAAAAGATGAAATTTTTGTCGATTCCATCAATTATTATAAGAAAGGTAATTTCTATTTTTTAGATATTGTGCTTGATAAGGTCGGAGGTATTGATTTAGATACTATTGTACAGGCTACCAAAAAGGTCGACCCAATTGTTAATAAAGAATGTAAAGATTTAGATAACAGTTTTATTTTGGATATATCTAGTAAGGAGAGAGGTTAAAATGGATAGTAAAGAATTAATTAATGCTGTAAAACTTATTACAGAGGAAAAGAATATTAGTGAAGATATCATTTATGATGGCTTAGTTGCAGCGCTTACAACGGCTTATAAGAAAAACTTTGATTCCAAAACTAATGTCTTAGTAGACATCAACCGAGAAACTGGCGATATTAAAGTTTATTCTTATTTAGTAGTAGTTGATGAAATTGATGAGGGAAGCGAAACTGTTGATGAAGAAGGTAACACTATAAATGTTCCGCCTGAGGTTAATATCGATGCCCAAATTCTTTTAGAGGACGCAATAAAGATTAAACAAGATGCTAAAGTTGGCGATACAATTCAAGTAGAAGTTACTCCTAAAGATTTTGGCCGGGTTGCCGCGGGTACTGCTAAACAAGTACTTACCCAAAAAATAAGAGAAGCCGAAAAAAATAGTATTATTGAAGAATTTAACGGTAAAGAATTTGAAATCATGGTTGGTATGGTAGCCATGGAAGATCAACGAAACTATTACATTAATTTAGGTAGAACAAGAGGTATATTGCCTAAAAGTGAAATTATTCCGGGCGAAGAAATTAAAATGGGTTCTAATATTAAAGTATATATTACGAAAGTTGAAAGTAATACTAAGGGACCTGTTATTATGTTATCACGAAAGCATTATGGCTTTATCAAAAGATTGTTTGAGCAAGAAATACCAGAAATTATTAATGGTACTATCGAGATTTATCAAGTTGTTAGAGAGCCAGGTATTAGATGTAAAGTAGCAGTTTTCTCTAATAATGAAAAGGTTGATCCAATTGGTGCTTGTATTGGCGAAAAAGGATGCCGTATCGCGGGTATTTTAAAAGAATTAGGTCAAGAAAGAATTGATTTAATTCAATATTCAGAAGATCCGGAAACCTTTATTAAAAATGCTTTAGCACCTGCTAAAGATGTTATCGTAAGTATTACAAACGAAGAAGAAAAAGAAGCTTTAGCAATTGTTAATGATGATAATTTATCACTTGCTATTGGTAAGAAAGGTAGCAATATAAAACTTGCTAGTAAACTTACTCATTATCATATTTCTATTAAAACATTAAGTCAAATTAATGAGGAAGGAAATAAATAATGAAAAAAGTTCCTTTAAGATCATGCGCTGTAACCAAAGAAAAATGTGAAAAGAAAGAGCTATTTCGCATTGTAAGAACGCCTGAAAAGGAAGTTGTTTATGATGAAACTGGCAAGCAAAATGGTAAAGGAGCATATTTAAAAAAAGATAAAGATGTAATTCTTAAAGCTAAAAAGAATAAAGTATTAGATAGACTACTTGAAGTAACAGTTCCAAATGAAATATATGATATATTATTGGAGAAAGTAGAAAATGAGTAGACCAAGTAAAGATGAATATTATATGATTTTAGCTAAAGTGGCAGCCATTAGATCAACTTGCTTGTCAAGAAAAGTAGGTTGTGTTATTGTTAAAGATGATAGTCCTGTCTCTTTCGGTTTTAATGGCCCTGCTCGGAGAATGGAGCACTGTGAAGATGTCGGTGGGTGTAAAAGAAGAGCTATGCCTGATTATGAAAGTGGTAAATATTTACAGCTTTGTCCTGCGTCTCATGGTGAACAAAATGCTATAGCTTTTGCAGCTCGCCATGGCGTATCTTTAGAAGGAGCTACCGCTTATGTTAATACCTTTCCTTGTAAGGATTGTATGAATTCCTTAATTAATGCAGGTATTGAAAGAATAGTATATGACGCTGACTATAATGCTGATCTTTCTAGCGAAATAGCTAAAAAAGTCGGGATTAAGATTGAAAAATATAATGGAAAAAAGCCAAAAGAGTTACTGGAAGAAATAAAAAAAGTAATAAATTAAATAAAAAAAGAAAGGTGGATGATTATGAATATTAAAGATTATGCTAAAGATGTAGGTTTATCTGTAGCGGAAGTATTAAAACAATGCGAACAAGTAGGTATTAAAGCTGACAATAATACCGAATTAACGGATGATGATATTATTGTTCTTGATAATATGCTTAACTTAATAAGTACAGATAAAGAAACAACTTATGAAGAAGAAGAGGCTATTGATGACGTTGTAACGGGTGTTCTTGAAAGCGAGAATATTGATAAGTTATCTTCTACTAGTACTAGTAAACAAAAACTTAAGAAGAAAGATAGTGCTAAAGAAAATAAAGAGTTTAAAAATCTTAAAAAACAAATGTATAAGAACAAAACTAAGCTAAAAGGCAACGTTACTTCTGATAATATTGTTATTTATAAAGAAAATATGACGGTATCAGAATTAAGTAATGAACTTGGGATTCCGGTTACTGATGTTATGAAAAAACTAATAAATCTTGGTTTAATGCTTAATATTAATGATCCTATTAGTTTTGAAAATGCCGAAATATTATGTCTTGATTATGAGAAAACTTTAAAGAAAGAAGAAAGTCAAGATATTTCTAATTTTGAAAACTATGAAGTAATAGATAATGAAGAAGATTTATTACCACGTCCACCAATTGTAACTATTATGGGTCATGTTGACCATGGTAAAACAACCTTACTAGATTATATCCGGGATTCACACGTTGTTGATACGGAGTTTGGTGGAATTACCCAAGCTATTGGGGCTTATCAAATTGAATATAATGATAGTAAGATAACATTTATTGATACTCCTGGTCATGCGGCATTTACCCAAATGCGGGCAAGAGGAGCTTCGGTTACGGATATTGTTATTATCATTGTCGCTGCTGATGATGGGGTTATGCCTCAAACAAAAGAAGCTGTAGAACACGCTTTATCTGCTAAAGTTCCTATTATTGTTGCCGTTAATAAGATAGATAAGCCGGAAGCTAATATTGATAGAATCTATACTGAAATGGCGGAGATTAATATTACTCCTGAAAGCTGGGGTGGCGAAGTGCCATTCATTAATATTTCAGCTAAGACAGGGGAAGGAGTTAATAATTTATTAGATACAATTTTAGCTATTAGTGAAGTATCTAATTTAAGAGCAAATCCATCTCGTTATGCTTTAGGAGCTGTTATTGAAGAACGCCTTGATAAAAATATTGGTGGAGTTGCTTCTTTCTTAATTCAAAATGGTACTCTTCGTTTAGGCGATCCGGTAGCAGTTGGAACAACCTATGGTAAAATTAGAACTATGAAAAATGATTTAGGCCAAAATATTGTTGAAGCAGGTCCGTCTACACCTGTAGAAATAACGGGTTTAAATGATAATCCTCATGCTGGTGATAAATTTATGGCTTTTGAAACAATTGAAGAAGCTAAAAATGTTGCCGCTAAAAGAAAAGAAAATGAAACTAAAAATGATAATAAACCGAAAGGATTATCTCTTGATGAATTATTTAATAGTATAAATGAAGGGCAAAAAGAAATATCGGTTGTTTTAAAAGCGGATGTCCGCGGCAGTGAAGAGGCTGTTAAAGGTGCTCTAGAAAAAATTGACATTGATGGCGTTAAAGTAAAAGTTATTAGAAGTGGTATAGGTCAAATTACAGAAAGCGATGTTGTTTTAGCTAGTGCTTCTAAAGCTATTGTTATTGGCTTTAATGTTGTTTCTTCGCCAAGTGCTAAAGAAATGGCTAAAGAGTATGATATTGAAATTCGTTTATATACTATCATCTACAAGTTAGTAGAGGAAATGGAACAAGCAATGAAAGGTATGCTTGATCCAGAATTTGAAGAAAAGAATATCGGTACAGTTGAAGTTAGAAAAATATTTAAATTCTCTAAAATTGGTAATATCGCCGGTTGTTATGTTACAGATGGTGTTATCAAAGCAAGTGCCAGTGCGCGGGTTATTCGTGATGGCCTTGTAATAGGCGATACTAAAATAGCTTCGGTTCAAAGAGAAAAAGATAGTGTTAAAGAAGTTAAAAAAGGTTATGAATGTGGTGTTACTCTAGAAAAATTTGATGACTTTAGAGAAAATGATACTTTAGAAATATATGAACTACAAGAGGTTGCTCGTGACTAATTATAATATTAAAAGAATTGAAAGAGATATTGAAAAATATATTCCTACGATTATTCAACGAGAGACAACTGATGAGCTTTTGAAAACAATAACGATAACAGATTGTGAATTATCTCATGATTTAAGTTATTGTAAAGTATATTTTACTTCAGTATCCGATCTTGACGAGAAGCAAATTGCCAAAGAAGCAAATGAAGCAGCGCCTTTTATAAGAGGCAAACTTGCTAAATGTATGAATATTCGTAATACTCCTGAACTTCATTTTGTTTATGATACTTCAATAGCTTATGGCGAAAACATTGAAAAAATAATTAATAAATTACATGAAGAAAAGTAGGATTATATGATAAACGGTATTATTTTATTAGATAAACCCCAAGGAAAAACAAGTCGAGATATGGTTAATGAACTTAACCATATTTTTGATATGAAAAAAATTGGTCATACCGGTACTTTAGATCCTTTAGCAGAAGGGCTTCTTATCATGTGTTTAGGCAAATACACTAAACTTGTTTCTATGCTCCAAAATACTAAAAAAGAATATATAGCTACGGTTAAAATGGGTATAAAAACGGATACTTTAGATATAACTGGCAAAATTATAAAGAAAAGCGAAAAAAGAGCTAGTCAAGAAGATATAACAAAAGTTTTAGCGTCTATAAAGGGTGAAGTTACGCAAGAAATACCTCTTTATTCAGCTAAAAAAATAAATGGTAAAAAACTATATGAATATGCAAGAGAAAATATTGCTATTAAGCCTCCGACCGAAGTTATCAATATCTATTCTTTAGAACTTATTGACTTTAAAGAAGATGAATTTACTTTTAAAGCTGTAGTAGGAAAAGGCACTTATATTAGAAGTATAATTGAATTAATATGTACTAAATTAGCAATTATAGGAACTATGAAAGCCTTAAGACGGACGAAAGAATGGCATTTTGATGTTGATAAAGACGCTAGTTCAATAGAAGAAATAAAAAAAGGAAATTATAAATTATATAAAGCTCAAGATATCTTCCCTTTTAAAACTTATAATTTAACTGATGAAGAATATTATAAAGTACGTAATGGTAATAAAATATACATAAATGAAAATACGGAACATATAATTTTAATGTATCAAGATAAAGAAGTGGCAATTTATCAAAAAGAAAATGCTTATTATAAGGCGAAGATAATGCTTATTTAACAATTTTATTGTTTTTTATTATTCTTCGTGTTAAAATTTTAAGTAGAATAAAGAGGTGTTTGGAAGTGCCAGATTTTATTATAAAATTGTATGCTAATAAGAACTTTCCCATATATTTAGGCCTTTTTATTGCTATTTTAATTGTTGCTTTTATTATTGTCTTTTTCTGGGGCCGTAAAGATAAAAAGATAATGGAAACCAAAAAGCTTGAAAAACTTAATCTCGAAGAAGATAAGAATGCTTTTAAAGAAGTATCGGAAAAAACAAAAGCTGAGGCTTTAGAGCCTAATGATAGTGCCTACGAATATACTAAAGCAATTGAGCTTCCTAGATTAAATAATGAGAGTGATGTTAAAACTGTTAATATTGATAATTTTCAGAAAATATCTGACTCTATTGATCAAGAACTTGATAGTTTAGAAAAACTTGCTAAGCAAAAAGCGGAACATAACCCAGAAGTAGACTTTCTATATGAAGATACTAAAGAAATGGTTCTTCCTAAATTAAAAAAGTAAGTTAATAATAAAGTAATCTACCAGGTAAATTACTTTTTTTAATGCCTTAAAAATGCTACTTGACTTATCTTTAAGAGAGTGTATAATAATTTAGCGATAGAAAAAAGGGGTAAAGGAAGTATATGAAACCAAAGAAATTTATTTCAGCTCTTATAGTAGGTTCTTTAACAATAATAACATTATCTAGCTGTGCTAATGCTCAAAGTATTGGGGCTCAAGTTGGGAAAAGTGAAAGTCTTTTAGGAAAATATGAAGAGTTAGCTCAAGAAGATATGCCGGCTTATTACCACTTTTTAGAAGAGCTTCCGCTTGAGGATACCGCTATGGCATTAGCTTATCCAGAAAAATATGAACCAAAAGCTCTTGCTAAAGCGGGTTATGATAACTTAAAAGATAAAAATATTGATATAACCGATGAAAGTGTTAAAAAAGAGCTAGAAAATGTTGTGATTGGTAGTACTTATCCTACCGACTTAACCGAAGAAGAATTCACTAGTGCGGTTGGAATATTAGCTAGCACTTTAGAATCTTCGCAAAATCCTTTTATATGCTATTATCCTTTAGCAATTGGCTCTCATTTATCAGTTTGTAATGAAGAGCATATCATTAATGATTTTAATATGGTTGAGTGCCCCGTTTTAAAAAAAGCCTTTACTTCCGTATGTCCTATTACCTTAGAAGAATTTATGACTCAAAACTTTGCGGATGATGAAGCTTATCTTCGTATTAAAGAAGCTTCTTATGCAAATGATAATCTAGAAGTATATATAAATGAACTAGAAAATTTAGTCCAACTTAGTAAAAATCCCACTGATATATATGATGATGAATTATGGCAAGAGTTATTTGGCCATTTAGACGCTACATTAGCAGGTGATGAAAACTTATATGAAACTTATATTACTTTGGCTATTAAAGTTCATAATCTAATCTATCTTGATGATGTTTTGGAAGTTCCTCAATTAGCAAGAAATTAAGTCTTGCTTTTTTTAAGTCTTAATTAGATGATATAATTAAGTGGGAGAAGTAACATGAAAGAAAGTTTAGGAACTATTATCAAAGAAGCAAGAAAAAAACATAACTTAAGTCAAAATGCTTTGGCAACTATTATTAATACAACACAGCAATCAATAGCAAATTGGGAGAAAGATAAGAATAAACCTGATATTTCGGTCTTAAAATCTTTATGCCAAGAGCTAAATATTAATTATGAACAAGTTAAAGAAAAGTATTACGATAAGAAAGTTAATTTAGAAAAAAACAAAAAAATAATAAAAAAGATTTTAATAATTTTACTAATATCAATTTGTATTATACTACCTATAATGTCTATGATACTAATTATTAACCGTAATAAAGTTAATGTTTATTATGCTAGTATCGATAGTAGCACTATTGTTATATCGGAGTTTGTATTTATTGAAACAAGTGATGAATATATTTTAAAACCCGGAGTTGTTACTTCAAAAATGGATGATGATTGTAATGTTTTAATATATTATGAAGATAAAGATACAAAAGAAAGAAAGCAAATAAATGAGTATAAGTGTAATTACAATCCGTTTGTCATGCAAAAGAAAGAAGATACTCTTTATTTTGGCAAAAACTTTGATATAAACGATGATATTTTTATTTCAATTTACTTTGATAATAATAAAGATAAGTCTTATAATTACAAATTAAATTTTCGTAAATTATATTCTTATGAAAAAATATTTAATTCTTACTTGGGAGCCTATTACTAAATTACAAGCAGACTTTATTTTGTACAAAACTCTTAAATCTTGTTAGTTTTTAAAAAATATATATGTTACCTTTTAAAGTAGAAAGGAGGATGTATTATAAAAAAGCATAAGAAGATTTACATTTCTATTATTGTCATTTTAGTAATAGTAGCTATTATTGTCATTCTTGGTTTATCATTAAATCATAAAAAGGATGAGCCTAAAACTTATGATGAAACAATAGGTGAAAAAGAATCTATTAATTTTTCTATTAATAAAGAAGAAATTAGTAATATATCTGATTTTTCTTTTAAAGAAGGTGACAGAGTAAACATTTTCTTAAAAGATACTGGTATAGATTATGATTTTGATAATAATCCTTATATGGAAAATGTTCTAATAGATGAAATATGGGACACTTCAGTAATATTCTTTGGCCCTGCTTCTGATGCAACATCACTTTTACTTGGTTTAACATCTATGTCAATAATAAAAGTTGAAATTGAAGAGCCAACAGATTCCAAAGGACCATTTAAGCTTAATAAAGAAGCATATGATGCATTAACTACTAAATATTTTCCACTGCCAGATGAAAGCGAAGCCGAAGAGTAATAAACTTAGTATTAACTAACTGTCAAGGAGATTGCAAAAATCTTCTTTTTTCTTTATAATTAAAATGGTGAGAATATGACAAATTATGATGAAACATCTATAAAAATCTTAGAGGGTTTAGAGGCTGTTCGTAAAAGACCGGGTATGTATATTGGCTCTACTGACAAAAGAGGTCTTCATCATTTAGTGTGGGAAATTGTTGACAACGCTATTGATGAAGCTATTAATGGCTATGGAGACTATATAAAGATTACCTTAAATAAGGACCAAAGTATTACTATTGCCGATAATGGTCGGGGTGTTCCTATTGGTATGCATGAAAGTGGCAAATCAACACCTGAAGTTATTTATACGATTCTTCATGCCGGTGGTAAATTTGAAGAAGCTGGTTATAAAGTCTCTGGTGGTCTTCATGGTGTTGGCGCTTCGGTTGTTAATGCTTTAAGTAGCTTTATGGACGTTGTTATATATCGTGATGGTAAAATTTCTAATATTCGTTTTGAAGATGGCGGTAAAGTTGCGATTCCTTTAAAACAAGTTGGCGAGTCTAAAAAAACCGGTACAACAGTAACCTTTAAACCTAACTATGATATTTTTAAAAATTGTCATTTTTCCTATACAACTATTTGTGAAAGAATGCAAGAAAGCGCTTTTTTAATATCGGGTCTTACAATTGAAGTAATAGATGAAGAAGATGATAAAAAGGAAGTATACTCTTATACAAAAGGATTAAATAGTTTTGTAGAGTACATTAATGAAGGCAAAAATACGCTTAGTAATATTATAGCGTTTTCTGGTGCTAAAAGTGGTATTGAGCTTGATGTTGCAATGCAATATACTGATACTTATAATGAAAATATTTTATCATTTGTTAATAATGTTAAAACTCCTGATGGTGGTACTCATGAAGTAGGTTTTAAAGCCGGTATTACTAAAGCCTTTAATGATTATATTAAAAGCAATAATATATTAAAAGGTAATACAGTATTTGATGGCTCGGATCTTAGAGAAGGCTTAAGTGCTATTATTAGTCTTAAAATTCCTGAGGCATCCTTACAATTTGAAGGCCAAACGAAGTCGAAACTTGGTACTCCGGAAGCTCGGAGCATAACCGAAAGTATTACTTATGAACAAATTAAATTCTTTTTAGAGGAAAATAGAGAAGCAGCTTTAAATATTATTGATAAAGCGACAAAATCGATGGAAGCTAGAGAAGCTGCTCGAAAAGCTCGTGAACAAGTACGAAATGGCAAGGGTAAAGAGAAAAAAGATAAAATATTAAGCGGTAAACTTGCCAAAGCAACAGGTAAAGATATAAAGAAAAATGAACTTTTCTTAGTAGAGGGTGAATCAGCAGGCGGTTCAGCCAAAACAGGAAGAAATCGGGAAATTCAAGCTATTCTCCCCTTAAGAGGTAAAGTATTAAATACGGAGAAAGCCTCAAATAATGATATTCACGCTAATGAAGAGTTAAATACCCTTATTTATGCCATTGGCGCAGGGGTGGGTAATGACTTTGATCCTAAAGATAGTAATTATGGTAAAGTTATAATTATGACTGATGCCGATGATGATGGCGCCCATATTCAAATATTACTTCTTACTTTCTTTTACCGTTTTATGCGTCCCCTTATTGAAGCGGGTATGCTTTATATAGCTAATCCTCCTTTATATGCTCTAGATTTTGGCAAGTATAAAGAATATATTGCCACTGATGAAGAACTAGAAGAACGAAAGAAAACAGTTAAAGGTAATTATAAAGTGCAGAGATTTAAAGGCTTAGGAGAAATGAATCCCGAAGAGTTATATGAAACTACGATGGATCCTAAATCCCGAAGTTTAATAAAAGTTAATATTACGGATGCTGCTTTAGCAGAAAAAAGAGTTTCCGTTTTAATGGGGGATAAAGTAGAGCCAAGAAAAGATTGGATAGAAGAAAATGTTGATTTTACTTTAGAAGATAGTTTTAGAAAATAATAATTTAAAAATGGGGAGATTTTTATGAGTAAATTATATTTTAGATATTCGGCTATGAATGCAGGTAAAACCACAGCTCTTTTACAAGTTGCTCATAACTATGAAGAAAGAGGCATGAGAGTTCTTGTTATCAAACCGGCGGTTGATACGAAAGGTGATAATAAAGTTGTTAGTAGATTAGGCATTGAAAGAGAAGTAGATTTTTTACTTTCTTATGAAGATAAAGTGCTTGAACATATTCAGCCCGAGGGCCTTAATGCTATTATTGTTGATGAAGCGCAATTTTTAAATCCTGCGCAAGTTGATGAGCTTTTTTATATAACTAAAATGTATAACATTCCCGTATTATGCTATGGTTTAAGAACTGATTTTCAAATGAATGGCTTTCCTGGCTCAACACGACTTTTAGAAATAGCCGATGATATTGAAGAATTAAAGACTATTTGTCGTTGTGGCAAAAAGGCGACATTAAATATGCGTTTTGTGGGTGGCATTCCTACTTTCTCTGGTGAACAAGTAGCCATTGATAATGGGGAAAATGATATCACTTATGAATCAGTGTGTGGAGAATGCTTTATTAGAAAAAGATATAAAAAACAATAAAAAAGGAGGTAATCATGCAAACCAAAAAAGAAGAACAAACATTGATTGAGAAAATATATGACTATACTCTTGAAGATATAATGGGGGACCGTTTTGGGCGTTATGCCAAAAGTATTATTCAAGATCGGGCCTTACCGGATGTCCGTGATGGATTAAAACCGGTTCAAAGAAGAATTTTATATACCATGTGGGAAGATCATAATACTTTTGATAAGCCTTATCGTAAATGTGCTAAAGCGGTTGGGGATGTCATGGGTAAATATCACCCTCATGGTGATTCTTCCATTTATGGGGCAATGATTAATATGTCACAACCATGGAGTATGCGGGATATTTTTATTGATATCCATGGTAATAATGGCTCTATTGATGGTGATCCTCCTGCGGCTTATCGTTATACGGAAACAAGACTTACGAAAATAGCCCAAGTAATGCTAAAAGATATCAATCGTAATGCTGTTGAAATGACTTTAAACTATAGTGATGAATATTTAGAACCTACGGTTTTACCTGCTAATTTCCCTAATTTACTTGTTAATGGTTCAACCGGTATTTCTGCAGGGTATGCAACCAATATTCCTCCTCATAACCTAGGAGAAGTTATTGAAGCCACAATTCATCGTATTAATAATCCGGGTTGCCGTCTTGATACGATTTTAGAAATTGTCAAAGGACCTGATTTTCCTACCGGTGGTATTGTTGAAGGCAAAGAGGGCTTAAGACAAGCCTATGAAACCGGCAAAGGAAGAGTTGTTCTTAAAGCTACGACAAGAATTGTTAAAGATAAAAATACCCACCAAATAGTTATTGAAGATATCCCTTATGGAGTCTTAAAAGAAGGCCTTCGTAAGAAAATTGAAGAAATAAAAATTGATAAAAAAGTTGAGGGTATTGTTGACGTTTGGGATGAATCTGATAAAGATCATATGGCCAGGATGACTATTGATCTTAAAAAAGATGCTAATGCTGAACTAATATTAAATTATTTATTTAAAAATACTGATTTACAAATTAATTATAATTTTAATGTTGTAGCTATTGTTAATCATCGACCTAAACAATTAGGTTTATTAGCAATATTAGACGCTTTTATTGCCCATCAAAAAGAAGTTATATTAAGAAGAACTACTTTTGATTTAGAACACGCTAAAGCAAGATTACATATTGTCGAGGGCCTTTTAAAAGCGGTGGATATTCTTGATGAAGTAATTAAAGTAATTAGGTCATCAAGTGATAAACAAGACTCTATTAATAATTTAGTTAAACTTTTTGCTTTTACTGAAGAACAAGCAACGGCTATTGTTATGATGAGGCTTTATACTTTATCTAATACGGATGTTGACGCTCTTTTGAGTGAGCAAAATGATTTAAACCGCATGATTGATTTCTTAAATAGTATTTTAAATAATGAAGATATTTTAAAGAAACAAATGAAACAAGAACTCATGGAAGTTAAAAAAGAATTTGCTAGTCCGCGCAGAACTCAAATAAATGATGAGATAACCGAAATTAAACTTGATATGAAAGCTATGATACCTAAAGAAAGAGTATATGTTATCTTAACTAATGAAGGTTATTTAAAAAGAGTATCACCTAAGGCTTTTGCCTCTACCTTAGTAGAACAAATGACTATGAAACCTGGGGACTTTGTAAATGCTATCTATGATGTTAATACTTTAGATAATTTAATATTATTTACTAACTTAGGTAATTATTTATTTATCCCTGTTCATATCATCCCTGAACTTAAGATGAAAGAGCTAGGTAAACACGTTAGTAATATTATTGCTACGGGTTCTGAGGAAAAGATTATCGGTTCAACATTATTTAAAAAAGACCGCACTAAACTAGTGCTTACTACTAAACTAGGTATGATTAAGCAAACTCTTCTTGCCGATTTAGAGGCCCAAAGATATACTAAACCAATTATGGTTATGAAACTTAAAGAAAATGATGAACTAGTATCCGCAGTAATAAGTGGGGAAGATACTATTATTACTACTTATAATGGTTATTACTTAAGATATAAAACAAGTGAAATATCTTTACTTGGTCCTAAAGCTTCGGGAATTAAAGCTATTAATTTAAAAGATGATTATGTAATATCCTCTAATCAAATTGATAATACTAGTGAATATCTAAATGTAGTTACTAATTATAATACTGGTAAAAGATTAAAGTTAGATGATTTAGTTACTTTAACAAGGGCTAAAAAGGGTAATATGCTCTTTAAAAAAGCTAAAACTAAAGAATATCATATTTCCTTTAGCTATGTAAGTAGCTTAAAAACCATTAATATTATGAAATGTGATAGTGAAATTAGTGAAATAAAAAATAGTGATATTCCGATAATGGATATTTCATCAGTAGGAAGTCAGTTAGTTAAATATAAAATAGATGATTTTAAACCAAAAAATGATATTATAACCCTTGAGGAAAAAGAAGAAGAAAAAGAGAATCAAAAAGTTCAAGAACAATTATCTTTTGAAAACTTTATCAATAATTTTAAGATTTAATCATATAATTAACTGGTGAAGAATTATGGCTTCAAAAGAAGATTTTAAAGAATTTATAAGGATAAATCCTACTTTTGCTTCTTATGTTAATTCCGGTGAAATGACTTGGCAAAAGTTTTATGAAATGTATGATTTATATGGGCCAGATAATGAAGTTTGGACAAGATATAAGACAGTAAAACAAGCTAAAGAGCCTACAAAGATAAATGAATTATTAAAAAATATTGATATGGATTCGGTTAAAGAGCATATTTCATCAGCGCAAAAAGCCTTGGATTTAGTACAAGAATTAACTGCAAAAGGGACACCTGCTACTACAGCTGTAGTTGATAGTCCAAGGCCACTTAATAAGTTTTTCGAGGATTAATGGATAAATTTATAAGTAATGAAATCTTAGAAAATGAAAAATTATTAACTAGGCTCATGGAAAACTCTTATTACATAAAGTATTTAAATCGTAACCCTAAATATTTTAAAGCATTTAAAAAAGATTTAGAAACTATCTATCATGAAAGACCTACTGATAAGCTTAATAATGTTTTAGATGGGGTGGAAATGATTTCTTCAATTATTGATACCATGAAATAGATTTTATATTGAAAAAAGTCAATCTCTATGTTAATATAAATAATAGAGGTGAGTCTAATGAAGAATACTAAAGGGTTTACTTTAGTTGAACTTTTAGCAGTTATCGTAATCCTTTCAGTTGTAATGATGATGGCTGTTACTGCTATTGGGCCTATTATGACAAGAGCAAGAAAAGGAGCATTAGGCGAGGAAGGACTTGCCTTAATAAATGCAGCAGAACGGGCTTATCAATTAGAGCAAATGAAGGCAACTAGTACAATAAAGGCAACCTCATCTGCTTGTTTTTCTTTGAATTGGTTAAATGTTAACCAATATTTTGACAAAGGGAATGGAAATAAATATTATGGCTCAGTATTAATAAGTTATGATAAGACTAAAAAAACTTATACATATAAATTTTGGATATCTAATGGTACTTATGTTTTTGATGGTATGTCTCGTGATGACTATGATTATGAATTGGCTACAGATGGCGATACAGCTTCAGAAGATTGCGGTGGTATAAAAGAAAAAGGCGTAGTGTTATGTAAAACATCAGGCACTTCAAACGATTGTAAGGAAATTACATAAATGACGATAGCAATATCGTTTTTTTTATGTTAAAATTTATTATGTAGTAAGGAAGTTAGTTATGATTATAGGTTCACACGTTAATTATGGAAAAGAGGGCTTATTAGGCTGTGTAAAGCAAGCTATTAGCTATAATGCCAATACTTTTATGTTTTACACGGGGGCTCCTCAAAATTCTATCCGTAAGGCTATTGATATGCAAGATGTTGCAAAGGCTCATAATTTATTAAAAGAAAATAATATAAATATTGATACGATTATATGTCATGCTCCTTATATAATAAATTTAGCTAATAAAGCCAAACCTGAAGCATGGCAATTTAGTGTTAATTTCTTAAAAGAAGAACTAAAGCGTTGTGAATTATTAGGAGTATCTTATATAGTTTTACACCCAGGAAGTTGTGTAAATGAAACTAGAGAAAATGCCTTACAAAATATCTGTGGTGGATTAAATGAAGTAATTGATAGTGAAACTAAAGTTATGATTTTATTAGAAACTATGGCAGGTAAAGGCACAGAATATGGTATTAATACTAATGAAATCAAACAAATTCTCAACAATATTATCTATAAAAATAAAATAGGGGTGTGTCTTGATACTTGTCATTTAAACGATTCTGGTGTTGATATGAGTAATTTTGATATCTACTTAGATGAATTTGCTAAAGAAATAGGCCTAGATAAAGTTAAGTGTTTACATTTAAATGATAGTCTAAATCCTATGGGTTCTCATAAAGATAGACACGCTAATATAGGCTATGGCACTATTGGGTTTGATACTCTTATAAATATTGCTTATAATCCCAGAATAAAAGATGTTCCTAAAATATTAGAAACACCTTATATTGAAGACCATGCTCCTTATTATTATGAAATTAAAGCTATTTTAGAAAAGAAGTTTAATGACCATCTAAAGGAAGATGTATTAAAATAAAGATTTGTATTTAGAAAGGTATTCAATATATACCTTTTTAATTTTCTTAAAATTATCTTCACTAAATTTATTTTGATAACGATCTATGTCAAAAAGCGAAGGATTTTTAAGAATTTCTTTATAGTTCTTTTTAACAAACGTATAAGTAAAACTTAATTCTTCACTACTTAAAGTAACATTTTTACTTTTAGCAAAATTATCTACTTGTTCGGCTGTTAGATTTTGCATGAATTTATCAACCATATTAAACATTTTATTATCACCTATTAAAGTGTATGATTTAACTTATTTAAATAATACTAATAATGATGAATAAGTTTAGTAATATCTATAAAATAATCGTCTTCATAATCTTTATGGCGCTTATAAGCTATATGATAATTATATATATAAAGCAAAAAGATGAATATGAACAAAAACTATTAGATAAAACTAATCAAATAGTTGAATTAGGAATACCTCCCCGCGGGAGAATTTTTGATCGTAATGGGATAGTTTTAGTCGATAATATTGCGATAAAAAATATTGTATTTAAGTATCAAAAAGGGATTAATACCAAAGAAGTAGCACAAAAACTTGCTAAATATATTTTTAATGATAATCTTTTAGATAACGATTTAATTACTTATTATGAAGCTTTTTATGATGCCAATAAACTTTTAAGTGCTGAAGAAAAAGAGTTAATTGCTCAAAGAAAAATCAAGAAAGAAGCTATAGTTCAAGAAAAGATATTAGCTTTAAAAGATACTTTTACATCAGAAGAAAAGAATTTGGCTAAAATTTATAGTCTTTTAGTAAATGGATTTGCCTATGAAAGTAAGATTATTGTAAAAGACGCTGATACTGAGCTTATTGATAATGTTATCAAAGAAAATATTCCTGGTGTTAGTATCGAAACGGGGTATAAAAGATATTATCCCTTTGGTAATGTTTTAAAAGATATATTTGGTACAGTAGGTAAGATAACTGCTGAAAATAAAGATGAATATTTAGCTAAAGGTTATGATTTGAATGATGAAGTAGGTAACTCTTTTATTGAGGCATACTATGAAGATTATTTAAAGGGGACTAAAGCTAAATATCTTGTTAATGATGATTATTCTTTAACCCAAATATCACCTCAGGTAAAAGGTAATGATTTATATTTATCAATTGATATTAATATTCAGCAAGAATTAGAAAAGATTATGGAAGATAATATTACTTTAGCTAAAACGATGCCTAATACGAATTATTTAAATGATAGTTATTTAATTCTTACAAATCCTAAAACATCGGAGATTATTGCTTTAGTAGGGAAAAGATATTTAAAAGATAATACTTTTAATGATATTAATGTTGGGACAATTACCTCATCATATACTGTAGGCTCGGTTATTAAAGGAGCTTCGATGTCTGTAGGCTATAAATATGGTTTAATTAACCCTGAAGAATATATTTTGGATGGGTGTGTAAAATTAGCTTATCAACCTGCTAAATGTTCTTTTAAATCTTTAGGTTATATAAATGCGATAACAGCTTTAAAATATAGTTCTAATTATTATCAATTTTTAATTGCTTTACACTTGGCTAAAGAAGAATATATTCCGGGTATGTATTTTAATGCAACAAAAGAGGAGTTTGATATATATCGTGATATGTTAGCCTCTTATGGTTTAGGAAGTAAAACAGGAATTGATTTGCCGGGAGAGGTTCAAGGCCAAAAAGGGGAAAAAATAAGTGGGGATTTGCTTTTAAATCTTGCGATTGGCCAGTATGATACTTATACACCAATGCAAATAATGACCTATATTAATACTATTGCGATGGAGGGAAAGCGTAAAGCCCCAAGTTTAGTTTCCTATATAAAGGATATAAGGGGTAATATTGTATGGCAAAATGAATATGAGACTAAAGAAGTTGTTGATATTTCTCAAAATGATATAAAGTTAATTAAAGCAGGTTTTAGAGCGGTTATGGAGCCCGAGGGAACAGGCTGGGGTTATATGGATGATAAATATAAACCCGCGGGGAAAACGGGTACTAGTCAATCTTTTTTAGATTCTAATAATGATGGTGTTATTGATACGCAAACCATAACTTTAACTATAGCTTCTTATTATCCTTATGATGATCCTAAATATAGTTTTGTTATTTTATCTCCTAATATTTCTTATGAAGGTGGTAGTAGCTATATTTATTATATGCCGGCCAAGATAAGTAGAGAATTAACTACCTACTTAGACAGTATTAATTAGCCTTTATTTTAAGTTTGCAAAAAATATTAATTAATTGTTGGAATATATTTGCTAAAGTAACAATTAATTGATATAATAAAGGCACTTAGAAAAAAGGAGGCAATTTAATTATGGCTAAAAATGAAAATAGACAATACGTAACAACTAGATGTAGTGAGTGTGGTAAAGAATTACGACCTATTAACAAAAATAAGAAAAATCATCCTGAAAAGATGGAACTTAAAAGATATTGCTCAAACTGTCGTAAACATACAGTAGCAAAAGAGAAAAAATAGGAGGTTTTAATTAACTATGCAAATTAATATTAATGATATTAAAAATGGAATGACAATTGAAATGGACGGTAACTTATATGTTATCCAAGAATTTCAACACGTAAAACCAGGTAAAGGCCCAGCTTTTGTTAGAATTAAATTAAAAAATTTAAGAACAGGATCTACAACTGAAGAAACTTTTAATACTAATATTAAAATAACTAAAGCTCATATTGATAAAGTAAATGTTCAATTCTTATATGCTTCTGGCGATACTTATACTTTTATGAATAATGAAACTTATGAACAAATTGAAGTAAGTGGTGATAAGCTTAAAGATGAAAAACCATTTATAAAAGAGGGTTTAGAAATTCAAATAGACTTTTATAATGGTGAAATCTTAGGTATAACATTACCAGAAAAAGTTGAATATGAAGTTGTAGCTACGGAACCTGCCGTTAAAGGTAATACCACTAATAACGCCCAAAAAGACGCTACTATTGAAACAGGTTATGTAGTTAAAGTTCCGATGTTTATTAATCAAGGCGAAAAGATAATCATTTCAACAAAAGATGGTAAATATTCTTCAAGAGCTTAAAATAGTATAAAACTTCACGTCAATTGACACACAAGATTAGGAATAATCTTGTTTTTTTTTTTGTCTCTAATCAACTAAAGTGCTGATGAGACTATTTAAAATCGTTGCCAAAGATATTTAAAATATCTATTGGTATTTTTATTTTATGAATTTTTTTATTTATTAAATTTGAATTTTGAGTAACTGAAAACGTCAATGTTTTCTCTGCTTGCTCCATATATTCTATTGTATATTTCAATATTTTTTTGAATTTAAATAAATCTAAATATTCTTGCAAGTGTCTTGTTGATAATCCTCTAAATCTTTGTATATATAATTCTAATTCTGACATTAATGAATTTAATTCTCCTAAATGATAACCATCTTTAGTTATTCTTTTTTTACTTGGTATTGCTATTAATTTTAATTTATTTTTTTTAGCAAATTTTTGGTAAGCTGTTTTACTATCTGTTACTAATATAGAATTTTCTTCTATCATTCCATCTAAAACTTTACTTACATATTCTGTTTTTACTGGTCCATTTCCGCCTATTTTAATAATTACATTGTCATAACTATCAATAGCCATTATTATACATACTTGTTCATTATT
>CANQIK010000024.1 GCA_947624085.1 uncultured Bacilli bacterium | reverse complement strand
GTATAAAAAGTGTCAATTTACATGGAGGAAATATGAAGAGAAAAGTAGGGATAATCAGTGTATTATTGGTAATAGTTATAGTAGTAATTTCTACAATATTATTAACAAATAAAAAGGAAAAGGAACCATTAAATTTTACTACAAATGGAAGTAATATAGCCTATATGTATGATAATGGTAATGGAGGTTATGAACAAGGAACTTCCAATGCATGGTCTACAGGAGAATATGTTTTAGACATTGAAGATAGTAGTTGTAATGGAGATGAAGACCCTGTAGATGTAATAGATTGGGACCCAAGTAGTAATGGAGTCTTATTATCATCCAATAAAAACATTAATAGTACTCTATATTTTGATAAAAAGTCAGAACAAGAAAAATTTTTTGAAAAGTTATTAGGACCAAGTGGAGATGGAGAACTACTTTATCATAATTCTTTTTTTACTAATGGAGCAAATGACCATGGATATAGATATTCTGGAGATGACCCAAATAATTTTATATGTTTTGGCCCAGGTAGTGAAAGTTATAATGGTTCCGCGGGAACATGTGCTGATAAAAACTTATATCGGATAATAGGGTATGTGCCAGTAACTTTGTCAAATGGCATAAAAACAAAATTAATCAAAGTAATAAAGTCGGAATATGCCACTGCAGATGATTTAGGAAAAACTACAGCTGATGGAACTGCATGGTTTAATAAAGATTATGAAGACTTAATAAGAGTAAAAAAAGTGGAAAATATAGATGGTTTTCGTTGGAATGATGATGAATATGTAAATATATGGGGAAATAGTACGCTTTATGAAAAATTAAATGATAGTGACTCGGGTTATTTAAATAGACTTACTGATTGGGCAGAAAAAATAGTAGATGTGCAATGGAATGTTGGAGGTTATGATGTCGAAGAACCACCTATAGCTAAAGAAATGTACAATATAGAAAATAGCGCTGAATATGGTAAAAGTACTAAAGAAAATGCCAAAATTGGACTAATATATATCTATGATTATGGCTTTGCAAGTAGTAAAGAAAATTGGACGAAATTATTAGGCTGGGATAGCGGTAATAATGGATATAGCAATGATGAAAATCGTAAAAACAATTGGTTATTTAATGGAGTATCTGAATGGACTATCTCTCGTTTTTCATTTGAAGATGACGATGCATTTATTATCAGCTCATCTGGAAATGTCGATGGAGATAATTGGGTTTATGGTCTTGAAGCCATTCGTCCCGTTTTCTATCTAAATTCAGATGTCAAAATAACTGCGGATAATGGAATTGATGGCAGTGAAAATAAACCCTATCGAATAAACTAAAATTATTCTTGAGTTATCGAATAATATACGATATAATTTTTAGAGAATAGGGTGTAAGTAAGTGTGAAAATTAAGTTAATTGGCAAAAAAAAGATAGTTAGCTTAACTTTACCTCAAAGAGTTTATGGTAGTTATTGGATTACTAATGAAAACAATGAAAACCTAGTAAATATTGAGGGTATTGACAACAATTGGGTAATGAAAAGCAACGATGAAATTAAAATAGTTCAAGATAACAAAGCAGTTGAAACCACTCCTATAGAAGAAAATCACTTCTATCATTTTTTAGATGTTGCAACAGAAGAAAAATATCGTGTTTTTGTTGGTGCTACCTACGATAGTAAAATGTTATCCCTAGAATTTGTTGAGCAAAGTGCTTTAAGTTTTACAATTGGTAATTCCGCTTCTAATGAAGGGGGTAGAGCTAACTACATTTCTTACGAAAACCCTAATATTCATTATAATCAAATTTTAATTGAACGAGATAATGCTATTTATCATCTTAAAAATATGAATCCTGATGTTAATGTCTATGTTAATAACTATTTAGTCGAAGATACTTATTTAAAATATGGTGATGTTGTTTTTTGTGAAGGCTTAACTTTTTCATTCGTGGGTAATATTTTACTATTAGGAACTGTTGAGACTAAAGTTAAATATGTAACTAATAAATTTAGTATTCACTCTAATTCTAAACTTGATTATAGTCAAATTGATAAAGTGGTTGACCAAAGCATTGAAATGTATCAAAAAAATGATTATTTTGTAAGACCACCTCGTTTTAGTGAAATAATTGAGCCATATGAATTAGAAATTGATAGTCCTCCTAATCCTCCTAGCGATGAAAACACCCCTATGATATTAACCCTAGGACCAATGCTTATCATGGGTATGAGTGCCTCTGTATCCGGAGCAACTGCTTTAATTAAAGTTATAATGGGGGAAGCCACTTTAAAAGATAACTTCACATCGATTCTAACCGCAGGTTGTATGATTATGGCTATGCTTATATTTCCAACAATGAATAAGATGTATCAAAAAAGAAAGGCTATTAAAAAAGAAAATTTAAGACAAGAGAAATATCATGAATATATTAAACAAAAAGAAAATGAACTACGTAATGAATGTACAAGACAAAAACGTATTTTAACGGAAAATAATGTTTCTTTAAAAGATGTTGGTGATATTATCTTATATCGTAAAAGAAATCTTTGGGAAAGAAAAATAACTCATAGAGATTTCCTTGAATTAAGATTGGGAATAGGTAATGTTATTCCTAAAATAAAAGTTCAATTTAAAAAAGAACAATTTGAATTACAAGAAGATAATCTTGAAGAAGAAGCTCGGCAAGCTATTAATGCTAATAGTTTACTTGAAAATGTTCCTGTTACAATATCTTTTAAGGAAAAATATATAAGTGCTTTAATAGGTAAATATAGTTTATTACGGCGATATATGGATGGTCTTATTTTACAAATGATGGCCTATCATTCCTATGATGAATTAAAGATTGTAATACTTACTAATGAAAATAATAAACCTAAATGGGAAAAATATAAGAATATTCCTTATATTTGGAATACTGATAAAACAATGCGCTATTATGCTGTAGGTAAAGATGAAATAGCCCGTATATCTTCGGAATTAGAAAACCTTTATCAAGAAAGAGCTAGTGTTGAAGATGATAAAGAGCTAACTTTTGGTACATACTACATGATAATAACGGATGATGTTGCCTCGGCTACAAAAGCAGGAATTGTTAGAGATATTTTAAAAGATTCTCGTTCACGCGGTTTTTCTTTATTATTCTTAACCGATACTTTAAATTCTCTTCCTAGTGAGTGTTCATCTTTTATAAGTATTGATGCTACTGTAGGCGGAATATTTGAAAATGAACTTGTTAATAAAAAACAAGAATTTGTTCCTGATTTTACCGAAACAACTATCGATTCTTATATTTATATGATTAGTAATATTCCCATTGAAACATTATCATCTTCTTTTGAACTACCTAGTGTATATACTTTCTTAGAAATGTATGATGCTGGTAATGTAGAACAATTAAATGCCTTTAATAGATGGCAAAAAAATGACCCTACAACATCTCTTTCTTGTCCGGTAGGTATAGATGAAAACGGCGAACTATTTAAACTAGATTTACATGAAAAGGTTCATGGTCCTCATGGTTTAATCGCGGGTATGACTGGTTCAGGTAAATCAGAGTTTATCATAACTTACATTTTATCAATGGCGGTTAATTATAATCCTAATGAAGTTCAATTTGTTTTAATTGACTATAAAGGTGGCGGACTTGCTGGTGCTTTTGAAAATAAAGAAACAGGGGATAAACTTCCTCATTTAGCAGGAACAATTACCAACCTTGATATTAGTGAAATAAATCGTTCACTGGCTTCTCTTGAAAGTGAACTTAAAAGAAGACAAAGAGTCTTTAATGAAGCAAGAGATGCCTGCAATGAAAGTACAATTGATATATATAAATATCAAAAATTATATCGTGAAGGTAAAGTTAAAGAACCGATTGCTCACTTATTTATTATATCTGATGAATTTGCCGAACTTAAAAGTCAACAACCTGAGTTTATGGATGAACTTATTTCGGCAGCGCGTATAGGTCGTTCTTTAGGTGTGCATTTAATACTAGCAACGCAAAAGCCATCAGGTGTTGTAGATAATCAAATATGGTCTAATGCTAAATTTAGAGTATGTTTAAAAGTACAAGATAAATCTGATAGTAATGATATGATTAGAGTCCCTGATGCTGCCTATTTAAAAGAAACTGGGCGTTTCTATTTACAAGTAGGGTTTAATGAATTTTTTGCTTTAGGTCAATCGGCTTGGGCTGGGGCTGCTTATTATCCAGTAGAAAAGAGGAAAAAACTTATTGATTCTTCTGTAGCTTTTGTTAATGATATTGGTGAGCGAGTTAAATCAATTGACAATGATAAACAAAATTTAAGAGGGGTTCATCAAGGTGAAGAAATAACTAGTATTTTAAAATATTTACAAAATATTGGTAAGGCTGAAAATATTCAAGTTAAACAACTATGGCTTGATTCCATTCCTGCCCAAATATATATTGATGACTTAAAGTATAAATATCATTACGAAAAGAAACCTTATATGCTTGAAGTGCCTATCGGTGAATATGATGCCCCTAAAGAACAAAGACAAGGCTTACTTACAATACCTCTTACCACCGAGGGTAATCTTCTCATTTATGGTGCTGTTGGTAGTGGTAAAGAAAACTTAGTATCAACAATAATATTTTCTTTGATAACAACATATTCGGCTGCTGAAGTATATATTTATGTTTTAGATTTTGGTACGGAAGCTTTAAAAATGTATGAAAAAGCTCCTCAAGTGGGTGGTATTGTTTCCTCAAGTGAAAAAGATAAAATAAAAACCCTTATAGATATGCTTAAAAATGAAATTAATCTAAGGAAAAATGCTTTTGCAAATTATAATGGAAATTTTATTTTTTATAACCAAAGAGCAGAAAAGAAAATCCCAAACATTGTAGTTATAATTAATGGTTTTGAATCATTTAATGAAAATTATGCTGAATTTGCTGATGATTTAGTTTTACTAACTAGAGAAGGTCCTAAATATGGTATTATGTTTATTACTACGGTAAGTGCTACAAATAATATTAGAATTAAATTATCACAAAACTTTAATTTAAAATTAGCATTACAAATGAATGATGAATTCGACTATCGTCAAATAATTGGTAAATCGGATGTTTCACCTGCTAAAATAATTGGTAGAGGTCTTGCTAAAGTCGATGATATATATGAATTCCAAACAGCTTATCCAACTGATCCTGCTAATATTAATGATCATGTTGAAAAACTAATCTCTGTTATCGCGGCTAATTCGAAGACAAAAGCTGTGCCAATCCCTACAATACCTGAAATAGTTAAATGGGCTGATGTATCATCTGAGTTTGATGGTTTGAATTCAATTCCAATTGGTATTGCTAAAGACAACTTAAATATTTTAAGTGTTGATTTGAAAAATCAATTATCACTTATTATAAGTGCTAATAAAATTGAAAGTACTAAAGACTTCGTTGAAAACTATATTATGGAGTTATGTAAATGCCAAAATACGGCGGTTTATGTTATTGACGCCGAAAGGTTAGTTACCAAAGCCATTCCTAAAGCTAAAATATATACTACAGCTTTTGCTAAAGTGTTTGAAAGCTTAAAAGAGATTGTTGATAAATTAAATGATATTTATGTAAATAATGATTATAATCCAGATAGTTTAAGTAACTATGGTGATATGGTTTTTGTCATAACGGGTATGAATAAAATTAAAACAATTTTAGCCGATAATTTCGACACGTTAGTAGGGCAAACAATTCAAACTTCTAAGAAGCTGTCAAAAATATGTTATGTTTTAGTTGACACATTTGACAACCTAAAGAAATTAGAGTATGATATTTGGTATAAGGATATTATAAATAGTACGAGGGGTATTTGGATTGGTAACGGACTAGCTGAACAAAGTGTATTCAGGTTAAATGTTAACTCTAGAGCTATTTCCGACAACATTCCAAATAACTTCGGATATAACATTGTCTCAGGCATCCCAACCTTATTCAAGTACGTCGAGGATGCTAGTGATGACACAGATGTATTGTAGGAGGAAAAATGAAAAACAAAGTAAATGTTGAAGTCATTGTTCCTGCGCTTGAAGAACAATATGATGTGTTTATCCCGGTAAACAAGAAAACTATTGAAATCATATTCTTATTAAACAAAGCAATTAATGATATGTCTTCAGGATGTTTTCCTTTGAATGAAGATTTAGCATTAGTTGATGGTTTTAATGGATCTGTTTATGACACTGAAAAGACAGTAAAGGAAAACAAAATATTAAATGGATCAAGGTTAATCTTAATGTAAGGGAGGTGAAATGAATGTCTGTATCAGAATTTAACATGGCTACTGACAAAGTTTCTGAATTAGGTGGAACTGTTGGTGATTTAGCAGGTAAATACATTGCTAAAATTGATGAATTAACAAGCTTAGTTAATAATTTATCTTCTGTATGGGGCGGACCTACTTATGATACTTTTAAATCTGCTTATGATGCAAAATTAGGTGCTCTTGAAGAATTAAATTCTATACTAAAAGAGATGTCATCTCAAATTGGTGCTACCGCTGAAGAAGGCGAAGCAATGATTAATGATATCAATTCAAAAATGGAATAATAAACTTATAAATAAAACTAATAAAGGAGGTTATTTTAATGGCAACTCAATTAAGATTACAATATGATGAAGCTTCTGCTCAAGCTAGAGTAGTTGAAGGTCTTGCTAATGATATTGATACAATTTTAAAAACTTTAGTACAAGAAATGGATCAAAATTTAAATAATTCAAGCGTATGGCAAGGTGCTTCTGCAACTAAATTTAAATCTACTTGGGATAATTGTGCAGATACATTTAATGATTTTGTAAATCACGTTAAATCAATTCAATCAAAAATCGATGTAGCTGCTCAAGAAACTTCTGCATTCGATCAACAATAATAAAATTATATATTGCATACCCAGTATGCAATATATTACAAATTAAGAAAACCTTTAGCTTTTCTTGATTTGTAATATATTAAAGATATAGAAAAGAGGGATTGTATGGCTCAAGGAACTATTACTAATACGGCTGCAAGTCCAAAGGTTGCATCTGTTTTATCAACAAATTATCCAATTCGTTATGAAAGCCAAATTTTGTCTACTAGTGAAATGAAATCAACTCAAGATTTTGTTGCTTCAGAGATTGGAAAAGTAATAAGTGAATTAAATTCCCTTATTACGGCGTGTGATAATGCTAAGTTATATTGCTCTACTGAATCATTATCACTTATGGATGGAAATGGAAATGAAATAAATGAATTTCCAAGAACATTGGATAAATTGGTAACATCTACAAATGATTTGATTAGCAAACTTACTAAATTAAGAGATACAGTAAACGATGCTATTAGTCGAATGCCAAATGCTGACGTAACAGCGTATAGTAGATGGCTAAACTCTCCAGATAATCCTATTAATCAGACTGAACAGGGAGGCGAGTAATATATGGCAGATTATCAAACTCAATATAATCTTAGTAATTTGACTCAAGCAAAAAAATATTTTGATGAGATATATAATGATTCTAATCAATCTGGCCATGCTAAATCCGCTAAAGCAAATTATGATAATTTTTTAGTAGGGCTTTCCGCTAAACGAGTATGTTGCAAAGAATCCCCAAATCGATTAAATCAATCAACATGGAATACTTATGAGGGGACAATTTATGATGATTTAGCTACAATTGTCGATAATTCACAAGGCGCAAGTATTTTGTTTAGCCAAATATATAGTGAAATTTCTGCTGCTACTTCTGACTCTTCTATGGTAGATCCTAATACTAATTTGATGGCTAGCAATATAACGCTTACTGTTGCCGGCGATTATTCTGCTGATGGTGATAGTGATGATGGCGGATTATTTGATTGGCTTTTAGGCGCATTTAAAACTTTAGTTGATTTTATTGCCGATGTTATTGCAACCTTTGTTGATGCTTGCGTTAGTCTTCTTTTAGGCCTTTGTCAATTAGTTGAAGGAATTATTGATGCTGTAGCAATGTTAATAGGTGGTGGACTTGCATTAATTGGTGTTGTAGATATGAGTTCTGTAACGGAATTTGTTGCTAAAGATTGGACTAATGATGTTATAGGAGATTGGGTTTACAATCAAACATTTGTAGGAAGCTGGATATTAGAAAACAGTTGGCTTGACGATAACGCTAGAGGATTTTTTCAAGAAACAGGTCGTTGGGTTGGCATAGCTGCATTATCTTGTATTCTTCCTGGTAGTGGCGCTATCATTGGTGGTGTTTTAGGAGGAACTTCAGGATTTGGTATTGGCGCTGAAGAATCTTTGCAAGCAGGTGGTAGCTACACAGATGCTTTAATGTATGGAACTTTTAGAGGAGTAATTGATGGTTTAATAGGTCGAAATCTTGGTGCCAATTTTAATGGCGGTTTATCTTGGGGTGAATATGTAAATACCGTTAAATCTGATGGCTTTATAGAAGCTACTAAAAATGCTTTAATTCAAGGAGGAAAAGACTTCGCAAGTATTATCTTTCCTACTTATCCTTCTCCTTTACTTGCACCTTCTGGAGCACTTGCAAAAGTAGGAGCTTATGCCACTAATTTTTCCTATGGCATCTTATTTCCTGCCGCTTTTGCTGCAGGTAAACATGAAATAGTTGATTTTATCACCCGAACTCCTAATGATGTAAATTATGAAAGTGGTGTAGCAGCTCCTTCTGATACTGTGCCATCTGATACTTCTTATGATTCTACAGTTCCCCAAACTCCTTCTGATTCTCAAAACGTATCTAATCCAACTAAATCAACTAATCCAACAGGCGGGTATCCAAATTCAGGATATCAAGGCACATCTTCAGGTAATCAGCCTGTCACACCTGATGAACAACCGATTTATAATGAAACTCCATCTGATCCAGGTACAGGATCTGAACCAGGCAATAATCCAGGCAATAATTTAGAAGAACCTGGAAATGGCGGAACCCCTGGTGATAATGAGCCAGGCAATAATGTAGAAGATCCTGGAAATGGCGGAACTCCTGGAGATAATAATCCAGGCAATAATGTAGAAGATCCTGGAAATGGTGGAACCCCTGGTGATAATGAGCCAGGCAATAATGTAGAAGATCCTGGAAATGGCGGAACTCCTGGAGATAATGAGCCAGGCAATAATGTAGAAGATCCTGGAAATGGTGGAACTCCTGGAGATAATGAGCCAGGCAATAATCCAGGAGAACCTGGAAATGGTGGAACTCCTGGAGATAATGAGCCAGGCAATAATCCAGGAGAACCTGGAAATGGTGGAACCCCTGGAGATAATAATCCAGGCGATAATCCAGGAGAACCTGGAGATGAAAATCCGAGTGGTCCAAATGTTTCTGTAGAAAACGTTGGACCTGAATCAATACCTTTACAAGATGCGGGAGCTTTGGGTGCTATAGGTATGGGTGCTGCTGTGGGAGGATATACTGGAGGCGGTTATACTTCAGCTCCTGGAACTATTGCTGGAGGTCAACCAGAATATTCTACAGCACCAGGAAATACTGATAATAATGATGATAACGATGATTCAAATAAAAATAAAAATAAATATATATTTGAATCTATGCCACCAACTGTCGAAAACCCGGCTTTAGATGCTGGACTATTAGATACACCTCAAGCCGAAGTAACTCTTGATGGTATTGAACCTACGACAAATGTTGCAACCGAAACAGCTGGAGTTAACACTACTACTGAGTTAAATACTGAACAAAGTAATAATTCAGACAATTCTAATGTCTCATTAGATGCTGATAAGACTAATTTAAATACTGTTCTAGGTTTAGGAGGTATATCTGCTGGACTAGGCGTAGGAGGTGTGTATATTTCTCAAGCTAAAAAAGATAGTGAAAAAGAAGAAAAAGTTAAAGAAGCATCTCATAATCTAGGTGTTGCTGGAGGTATGATGGGTGCTACGCTATTAGATGAAAATATAAAGAAAGATAATAATGATCAACAAGGTTTTGGCAATAATGGATTTAACCAATAATAATTGGATTAAATAAATATAAAAAGGAGGAAAATTTATGGAAGAAAAATTTTTACCAATAGGTACTGTGGTACTATTAAAAGGTGGTAAGAAGAGAGTTATGATTATTGGCTTTTGTGCTATGACGCAAGAACAACAAGGTAAGATTTTTGACTATAGTGGATGCATTTACCCTGAGGGCCTTATGGCTTCAAATCAAACTTGTATGTTTGACCATAGTCAAATTGAAAAGATCTTCTTTAAAGGTTTAGTTGATGATGAAGAAACTGAATTCAAAAATAAGTTGAACACTCTAATTAATCAATTAGGCGCTATTAACTCTACTACCCCTCAAGGAGAAAATTAATATATATAGTTAAGTTGCTAAATAGCAACTTTTTCTATGTCAAAAAATAGTATAGTAGTTTGACTTATTCTAAATAATAGAGTATCATGAAATATATAAGTATATAAGATAATAGGGAGGAATAATAATGCCAAGTGATAAATTTGTTATGAATACTAGTGCAGTATCAAATATGTCAGAAAATATTCAAAAGCAGTCTAATGAATATCTTAAGTTGATTGAGGAAACAACTGCTATCGTTAATGATCTTGCCGCTCATTGGGAGGGTGCAACGTATCAAACTTTTAGAGAAGGTTATTTTTCACATCTAGCATCTCTTGAAGAACTTAATCAATCTTTAAATAGTTTAGCTAAAGAACTTGAAGATAAGGCTAATGCGACTCGGGCTAGTGCTGCTAAGATTATGGGAATTTTAGGAAAGTAAAAGAAAGGATATATAATGGCTACAATAAGAATAGAGTATGATTATGCTAAAGCTAAGGCTGAGACAATGGCCCAAAATGCTGAAAAAATTGAAAAAATATTAAACACTTTAGTAGAAGATATGAACACTAATATTAATGATTCTACTTGGGCAGGGGAAGCGGCGGATAACTTTAAATCAGTTTGGAATAGAGTATCGGGTGATTTTACTAATTTTATTCAGTATATGAAATCCGTTCAATCTAAAGTTCAAACTGCTGGCGAAGAAGCCAGACATTATGATCAAAATTAACTTCACAAATAGGTGGAGTTTTTTAATGCTTTTTGATATAATTATCCTACACTATATAAAGTAGGAGATAAAATGAATAATAAATATAAAGATATTAAAAAATCAAGTATTTTAGGCATTCTAGGTAATTTATTTTTACTTATTATTAAAGGCATTATATCTTTTATATCGGGGAGTATGGCTATGCTTGCGGATACTTTTAATAGTGCCTCAGATGTTATATCTTCATATATAACTTTTATAGGTAACAAAATATCTTCGCAAAAAGCTGATGATGACCATAATTTAGGCCATGGTAAAGCTGAATATATTTATTCAATGCTTATAAGTATCATCATGTTTTTAATGGCTTTTTCCGTTATTAAATCATCATTTATTAACTTAATAACTGGTGAAAAATTTAAATTTTCCATTTGGCTAGTTATTGTTTGCATTGTTACCATTATAATTAAGTTTTTATTATTTTTATATACAAATAAAATATCGAAAAAATACCATAATATTTTGATAAAAGCTAATAGTAAAGACCATTTCAATGACTGTATTATTACGACTTCTAACTTAGTATCATGTTTATTATCTTTAGGGGGTATTTATTTTATTGATGGCCTTTTAGGTATTATTATTGGTCTTTGGATTGCTTTAAATGCTATTAAGATTTATATTGAAAGTTATAATGTTTTAATGGATAAATCATTAGATGAAAATAAAAAGAATGAAGTTTTAAAAGTAATTAAAAAACACCCCGAAGTATTAAAAATAAATCATTTTAATTCAACTCCGATTGGGTATCAATACCAAATATCTTTTACGATTTTTGTTGATGGAAACTTATCTACCTTTGCTTCTCATGAAATTGCCAATAATCTTGAAAAAGAGATAAATAAAAAGTTTCCCGAAATATATTTAACGGTTATTCATGTCAATCCTATGCAAGTAAAAAATAAAAAGTGATAAGTGTGTTAAAATAATTATAGGATGGTTCATATGAATAAGATGCTTAAAAATCTATTAGCACAGTATAATACGACAGAAGAAGGCCTAACTTTAAAAGAAGCAAAAGCAAGACTTGCCAAAGATGGTCTTAATACTTTGCCTAAAAAAAAGAAAGATAGCATAATTAAAATCTTTTTTCGGGAGTTTAAAGACCCCATTGTTATTATCTTGTTAATCGCGGCTTTAATATCAGCTTTATCGCATTCTTTAACTGATGCATTGGTAATTACCTTTATTGTTTTAGTCGATATTTTAATAGGTACTTTTGAAGAAAATAAAGCCAATAATAATGCGGAGGCTTTAGCCAATCTTGTTAAAGATAAAGCTCTAGTAATAAGAGATGGTAAAAAAATCGAAGTTCTTTCGGAAAATCTTGTTGTCGGCGATATCATTTTATTAAATTCAGGAGATAAAATTCCCGCGGATTCTCGTTTAATTGATAGTCAAAATCTTTTTGTTAATGAATCGGTTTTAACCGGGGAAAGTATGCAAATATTAAAAAGTTGTGAGGAAGTAAAAGGCAGTAAGCATTTAGCTGAACAAAAAAATTTGCTTTATGCTGGAACTACCGTAGTAACAGGACGGGGAAAAGCCATTGTTATTGCCACTGGACTTAATACCGAAGTTGGTAAAATAAGTCAAAGTATTGCCGAAACTAAAGAAGAGAAATCCCCGCTTTCCATTCGGATTGAAAAATTTTCTAAACAAATTAGTTTAGCAATAGTTATAGCTTCTTTAGGGCTTGCTTTTTTGCTTTATTCCAAAGGTTATAATCTTAATGAAATACCTTTATATATAATTTCTTTAGCCGTATCTGCCATGCCGGAAGGATTACCTTTAGCGCTTTCTATGGCTTTAACAATTGCGTCAAATAAAATGGCTAAACAAAATGTAATAGCTCGAAAACTTAAGTCTGTGGAATCTTTAGGAAGCTGTACTGTTATAGCTAGTGATAAAACGGGCACTTTAACCGCTAATGAACAAACAGCTAAGAAAATCGTTTTACCAAATGGATATCACTATGAAGTAACTGGAGTTGGCTATAGTGCTGAGGGAATTGTTAAAGGGCCTGATACCCAGCTAGCATGGAATATTGGTTTACTTGGCGCAGTTAATAATGAAGCTAGCTATGAAAATAATGAATACAAAGGCGACTCAATTGATATAGCTTTCCTTGTTTTAGGTAAAAAACTAGGAATTAATAAAGATGATATTCATATTTTAAAAATGATTCCTTATGAATCTGAAAATAAATATTCTGCCGTATTTTATGAAATATGTGGGGAAGTATATTGCACTATTAAAGGGTCAATGGAAGTAGTTAAAAGTTTTTGTAGTAAAGTAAATATTCCAAAGAAAATGACTGATTTTAAAATAGTTGAAAAACAAAATGAAGAACTAGCTAAAGATGGCTATCGCGTTATTGCTTTAGCTAGTAGTAAAATTAAGAGTAAAAAAACTTATGACATAAGTGATATAAAAGATTTAACTTTTATGGGCTTAGTAGGATTTATTGATCCAATTAGACCAGAAGTTAAAGAAGCTATTAATTCTTGTCATCAAGCCGGCGTTAAAGTACTTATGATAACAGGCGACCATCCCTTAACAGCCTTTTCTATTGCTAAAGAGTTAAATTTAACTACGGATATATCTGAGGTAACAACTTATGATGAAGTAGAAGAAGAATTATCTAAAGGGCAAAAAGCTTTTGATAAATTTGTAGCTAGTAAAAAAATCTTTACTCGTGTTACTCCATTACAAAAACTAGAAATAGTAAATAGTCTTAAAAGAATGGGTGAGTATGTAGCTGTAACTGGTGATGGCGTAAATGACGCTCCAGCTTTAAAAAGTGCTAATATTGGTATTGCCATGGGAAGTGGTACAGATATTGCCCTAGAAACCGCTAATATGATTATTACTGATGATAATTTTAAATCAATTGTAACAGGTATCAAAGAGGGAAGAACGGCCTATGCTAATATTCGTAAAATTATTTATTTTTTAATTTCCTGTGGCCTTGCGGAAGTACTATTTTTTACTTTATCTGTTATTTTTGATATGGAAACCCCTTTAGTGGCAATTCAACTGCTTTGGCTTAATATTGTTACTGATGGTATTCAAGATTTTGCCTTATCTTTTGAAAAATGTGAAGATACTATTATGCACCAAAAACCCCGTTCACCTAAGGAAGCTTTATTTGATAAACATTTAGTTCAAGAAATTTTACTTTCCGGAGCCACAATTAGTGTTATAATATTTGGTACTTGGTATGTGTTATATCATTTTTTAGTAGCAAGAGGTATAATGGATATAACATTGGCTCGAGGATATATCATGGCTTTAATGGTTTTTGTTCAAAATATTCATGTCTTTAATTGCCGAAGTGAATATACATCTTGCTTTAATATTTCCATTAAAAATAATCCTTTAGTAGTCATCGGCGCCAGTGTATGTATCATCTTACAAATTATTATTATGGAAGTGCCAGCTTTAGGTAAAATCCTTAATACAGGTAGCATACCATTTATCCATTTATTAGTTTTATTTATAATTTCCCTTACAATTTTAGTTGTTATGGAATTATATAAATATTTTTATCAAAAAAGGAGCAGTAAATGAAAAGTGAAGGAATTGATAAGAAAATAATACTTTGGAGTTTAATATTATTATTACCCATTATTTTTACAATGATTGTTATCGTTGTTAAGAATAATATTTCTAAACCTAAGGCAAATTATCCCACTTATGTTCATGTTTTTTATGTTGAAAATACTGACAGCTTAACAGAAATTAAACAAATCTTTAACAATATTAATGAACCTTTTAGAACGGTATATCATAATATAAGTGAAGAAAATGCTTTATATGAAAAAGTTTTAAATTACTTAGACATAGATATTAAAGTATATAATCCTTTAATTATGATTAATTATGATTATTTTCTTGAAGATTATGATGAAACTTCCTTAAAAAAGGCTATTACTTTAGCTAATGAAACTTATCAAAAAAAGACCTTAACCGAAGAAGAAAATTTAAAATATAATATTGTTGACCGTTTAGAACTTGATGAGCCAGTCTATAAAGAAGCATAATTATTTGTACTTGTAACATTTTTGTGCTATCATATATTGCTAATCAAGTAGGAGATGTTACATATGAGTAACGCAGTATTTAATTATTTATTAAAATATATAACTAAAGATAAAATTAAAGATATTTTAGCTTATGATGAAGTTGGTAGTAAAAAAGATATAATAGCTTTTTTAACATTTAGTGAAACTTCTTCTTATTTAACTTCTCCTATTATAGGTAATACCATTATAACGGATGGTAATATTTATACGACGCTTAAAATAATTAATGATGTTATTTTATTACATGGAGAATTTACGATTAATATAAGTAATACTAATAAAGTTTTAAATACTTATCTTGTTAAAAGGGCTAATGATATATATCAAAAATTAAATATGGATATTAGATTATTTATTGACTATAGTTTAAGTGCTAATAAGTATCAAGATAAATATGTTACTATAATAGGTTCAAAACCCTTTGTTATTGAGAAGAAAGAACAATTACCATTTGCTAATTACATTATTATTCCTTAAGTTTACAAAGTTTAACAATTTTAGTTAAAACATTTCAAAGGCATATTGCAAATTGTTAATCTTTTTGTTACAATAAAGATACTTAGTAGGGTAATATAGATACCGATTGTAATATATGCTGAGAGAGATTTTAGTGAATATTACAATTTCATAGAGCTTTTGCTTTTATGAGAGGTTGAATACTAAGCCGTGGTTTATGGATATTATAGCTTTTGTTATAGTGTCCATGATTGACACATTTAGTTTATATTACTATATCAAGCTATTAAGTGTTATGCGCATATGTGGAATCTTGATAGAGCTGTGTTCTATATCTATCAAATATGGAGTGTAGTTCAGGTTTTATCCACCATTAAGCAGGCTGTTTGATAGGCAGTCTGTTTTTTGTTGCTTAAATAATTATCAGTTTGTGCTATAATTTAAAAGGTGATAAAAAATGCGAAAGACTAAAACGGAAACAAATATTTTTATAGCTTTTTTACTAAATCTATCTTTTTCAATTTTTGAAATAGCAGGAGGCTTATTTACGAGAAGTATTGCTATTATATCTGACGCTGTTCATGATTTTGGTGATGCTTTAAGTATTGGTATTTCCTATTTTCTTGAGCATAAATCTAAAAAGAAACCTAATAATAGATATACTTATGGCTATGCACGTTATTCCATTTTAGGAGCTTTTATTTCAACGAGTATCTTAACAATTGGTTCGTGTTTTGTTATTTATGAGGCTATTAAAAGAATAATTAACCCCATTGCGGTTAACTATAAGGGAATGATTATTTTTGCCATGGTAGGAGTTGTTATCAATTTAGCAGCAGCATATTTTACTAAAGAGGGGGATTCAATAAATCAAAGGTCCGTTAACTTACATATGCTTGAAGATGTCTTAGGCTGGATTGTTGTATTAATTGGTTCTATTTTAATGCACTTTACCGATATTAAGATTATAGACCCGCTTATGTCTTTAGGGGTAGCTTTATTCATTTTATATCATTCAATAAGAAACTTTAAAACTATTCTTGATTTGTTTTTAGAAAAAGTTCCTTATGGTATTGAAATTAGTGATTTAGTTAAACATTTAACCTCAATAAAGGGGGTAAGCGAAGTTCATCATATTCATGTATGGAGTATAGATGGTGAAAATAACTTTGCTACTATGCATATTAAGACGGATAGTAAAGACTTTAATAAAGTAAAAAAAGCAATTAGAGAAGAATTACTTGAACATGGAATAAATCATGTTACAATAGAAATAGAAGATGTTAGTTATGTATGTGATGAGACAAAATGTGAAATAAAGCATAAAACAAGTACTCATCACCATCACTAAAAAGGAGGAAATATGAAAATAGTTTTAAAAGTAAGTGGTATGCATTGTGAGGGATGTGAAAAACGCATTCAAAATGTTTTAATGACTCTTCCTAATATTATAAGCGTCAATGCAAATCATGAACTTGGCCAAGTCGAAATCAGCTCTCAAGATAATATCGATTTAGAAATTATTAAAGAAAAAATTGCCGACTTAGGCTTTAGTGTTATAGAAAAGGATTAATAATAATGAGTAAGAAATATAAAGTAGTAGATATGATTAGAGACGCTTATAAAGAAACCAAGAAAAGTTCTTTATTAGTATTTTTAATCTTAAGATTTTTAGTAATAGTTTGTATGGTACTCCAAATTATTCATGGTGATTTTGGTAATGCTTTCTTATGTTTACTATCCATTGTTCTTTTATTAATGCCATCTTTTATATCCCATAAACTTAATATTACTTTACCTAATACTTTAGAAATTATTATCTATTTATTTATTTTTTCTTCGGAGATTTTAGGAGAAATAAATAATTTTTATGAAATAATTCCTTATTGGGATACTATTTTACACACTATTAATGGTTTCCTTTGCGCGGCAATTGGTTTTTCTTTAGTTAATTTATTAAATAATACGAGTCGAAAGATTAATTTAAGTCCCATGTATTTATGTATTGTTGCTTTTTGTTTTTCTATGACTATTGGTGTATTATGGGAATTCTTTGAATTTGGTGCTGACCAATTATTAAAAGTTGATATGCAAAAAGATCGTATTGTCCAAACCATATCTAGTGTTGAATTAGACCCTGAAAAAGCTAATAATGCTATTGTTGTTGATAATATAGCTAAAACAATTATTTATGATAAAGATGATAAAGTATTAATGACTATTGATGGAGGCTATTTAGATATTGGTATTATTGATACAATGAAAGATTTACTTGTTAATTTTATTGGGGCTTTAGTCTTCTGTTCATTAGGGGCTATTTATCTTAAAAATAATAAAAATGGTAAAATGATTGATAATTTTGTGCCTACTAAAGGAAGAAGAGAGATACCTAAAACAGTCCAAGCTAAACTTGCCGAAAGTCAAAAGAAAATAAAAGAAAAAAGTAAAAAGAAAAATGCCAAATAATATTGAGGAAATGTTACAAAGATTAGCAAGGTCTAACTTTCGTAGTAAATTTAAACTTAAAACTAAAGAAAAAGCCTATGTTGAAGCTAAAGGGTTAGATAAAATAAGAGAACATACTTATGATTTTATTAATAAGCGGTTAGCGCCAGAGTATATTTTAAATGATGGTAAACAAACACCTATGAAAGGCCATCCGACATTTATTGCTCAACACGCTACCGCTACGTGTTGTCGAGGGTGTTTATATAAATGGCATAAAATACCCAAAGGAAAAAAGTTAAATGATGAGGAAATAGAATATATCGTAAATATTATTATGACTTGGATAGAAAGGCAAATGAATGATAAAAACTAATGCAATTAGAATATTAGATAGTAAAAAAATAGCTTATAAAATTCATGATTATACGCAAAGTGGAGCTATTTCTGGTCTGGATGTCGCTAGTTTTTTAAAGGAAGAACCTAAAAAGGTATTTAAAACTTTAGTAACAATCGGAAAATCGGGTAATCATTATGTCTTTGTAGTGCCGGTTAGTTCTGAACTTGATTTAAAAAAAGGTGCCATTTGTGTAAATGAAAAGAATATTGAAATGGTTAAAAGTAAAGATTTACTTCCTTTAACCGGCTATGTTCATGGTGGCTGTTCGCCAGTTGGCATGAAGAAATATTTTAAAACGGTATTCGATAAGTCGGCTGGTGATTGGGATACCATCTTTTTAAGTGGGGGTAAGATAGGCATTCAAATTGAAATTTCTATCCAAGAGCTAAGCAAAGTTATTCCTTTTTCTTTAGAAGATATAAAAATTAACCTATAATCAAGATTTTAGTGTATAATATCTTGCAAGGGTGATGGTATGGAAAGATTATTTGCTAATATTTCTAGTTTATTTTTTGATAAGAAAGTTAAAAATAATATTAGATATCCTTTAATGTTAGGTATTTTATCTTTATTTGTTTTATTTACTTTAGCACTTTTTACCGAAGGGATAATTTTATTTGAAGATAATGTATTATTATCAATAGTATTTTTTATAATAGGCTTTATTTTCTTTATTGGTAGTATTATTAAAATTAAAAATAATTATTTTTATCGAAATAATGTCAAATAGACTGTAATAATGGGCAAAAATGTTGGTAAAAAGCACTTTGCTATAGTACAATATTGATTGAGGCTATAAAATATGAATAAAGATGATGACGGATTATTAAAAGTATTTAGTAACAAAGTATTTTTATTAGGGCTTGTAATAGTAGCTATTTTAGTATTAGGCTCTTATAAAAAGACTGATGAACAAGTTAGAGAAAATGACGGGGTTGTAACAACAAATACAATTGAAAGCATTAGATATTAAGAATAGATAGTAAAAAATATTATCTTATGATATACTTTTTATTGTGATAGAGGTGTATATGAAAAAATTTTTAATAATAGTATTAGCTACTATATTAATGGTATTACCAGTTAGCGCTAAAGCAATTAATCTAGAGGATTATAATACCTTAAATCTTGAAGAAGTTTTAACAGCAGAACAAATTGAACCAGAATTTGAAAAATACGAAGAAAATGATAAACAAGTTGTTATTTATTTATTCCGTGGTCAAGGTTGTACATTTTGTCGAGGCTTTATAACTTTCCTTAATGAAATTTATGAAGAAGAGGGCGATAAATTTAAAGTTGTATCTTTTGAAACATGGAATGATAATGTAAATGATAGCCTTTTAGTAGAAACGGCAGAGTTCATGGGTGTAGCTCAGCCGGAGAAAACGGGTGTTCCATTTATTGTTATTGGCGACCAATATTTCCCTGGCTTTACCGAAGAAGCTTATGGTGATGATGTTATCGAAGCTATTAATGAAGAATATGAAAAAGATGTCGATGATAGATATGATGTTTTTGAAGCTATGGAAAATGCTAAAGAAGAAGATAATACTTCTTCAGGGGCAAGTATTTGGGCCATTATTATAACGGGCTTAATTGCTACAGCAGTTATTATAACTTACGATACAGTAAGATTTAATAAACTTCAAAACGACATAAGAAAATTAGCAAACAAAAAAGGTAAGTAATACTAAAATATTATTTTACTTCACGTCAATTGACACACAAGATTAGGAATAATCTTGTTTTTTTTTTTTTTTTTTTTTTTT
>CANQIK010000023.1 GCA_947624085.1 uncultured Bacilli bacterium | reverse complement strand
AAAAGAAAGAAGAAAACTAAACCATATATTCAGATGACTTTCCCTGGTGAACGAGTCCAGATAGATGTTAAAACCGTCCCATCAAAATGTATTGTCGGCCAGTTCAATTTATATCAATATACTGCCATTGATGAATTCTCTCGTTTCCGTTATTTACAAATATATGGTGAAAAATCAACATATACTTCGTATAAATTTTTATTAGAAGTAATAAAAAGATTTCCCTTTAAAATTTATACTATAAGAACAGATAACGGCAGCGAATTCACCAAAAGATTAATATCAAATAATCCAAATGATATAACTATGTTTGAACTTGGCCTTAAAAAGAATGGTATCCACCATGACTTGATCAAACCATATACGCCAAAACATAATGGTAAGGTTGAACGAAGTCATCGAAAGGATAATGAACGGTTTTATAATTGCCATCGCTTTTATTCATTGGAAGACGCCAACAAACAGTTGCAAATTTATTTAAGAGAATATAATAATTTTCCGATGCAACCTCTTGCTTGGAAATCTCCCAATGAAAAGCTTCGTGATTATTTTAACAAGTTAAAATAATCTATAGTTGGTTTGTCGTGACTTTGTCACTTTTGTTTGACAAACCTACAATTAAAACTAATGTAATCTTCTAAGCTTAACATATATTTATGAACATTATCATTAAATATAGTGTTTTCTACTAAATTAAATCCTGTTAATAATTCAAATCTTTCTTCGCCTCCTGTAAAGATTGCACAATCATAGTCTTTATCTAGTTGAATATCCGCTAGTCTTTCAGCTACGAAATTTTCCATTTCTTCTACTGTATTACCACTATATTTATTATTTACTTCACTAAAATTATTTAATAAATCAGCAACGCCAATATTTAAATTCATAGTATCAGTTATTTTGGCACCAACATAAGTAACTAATTCCGTAGTTTTACCGCCCATGTTAATGATTAAAACTTTCTTGCCGTTATAGTCATTTTCCATAGCTTTTCCTAAATAATAATTTTCAATTCCATGACTGATAATATTGAAATGCAAATCAAATCTATCATTAAATAATTTAACTAATTCTTGTTTTCTTATTTGTATTAAATTTCTAAAAATTCCTGTAACAAAAATATGGGTATTGTAATACTTCAAATCATATTTATTTTTTATTTTTTCAAAGTAAGCACATAGTTCTTTTAAATTACTTTCACTTATACCTTTTTCAGCAGAAAAATCGTTTTTAAAATAAATAGAATGTTCTTCTAATAATTTTAACTCTTTTTCATAACAATAAACTTTAATTGTTGATGAACCAAGATCAATATAATAATTAGTCATCTCCTAGGTATTATTTTACAACAAAATAGAACATTTTTTAAGCCATTTAGATATATTTGTGCTAGATTTCAAATGAAAAAGTATCCTTTATTATAGACAATAGTTAAAAGCCTTCATTATTATGGTAAAATTATCTTGAAAGGTGAATGAAAATGAAAATAACAAAATTTCCTCAATCTTGTTTAATGGTTGAAGCAAATAATAAAAAAATTTTAATTGATGCTGGAGGATTAAAATATCAAGATAAATTTTTAGACGAATGGAAAAAGGCCGATTTAATTCTTATAACGCATAAACATTGGGACCATATCAAAAGTGATGTATTAAAAGATATTAATATACCTATATATTCAACTCAAGAAGTACAAGATACTTATCCCGAAATTAAATTCAATATTGTAAAAGAAAATGATATTTTAAATTTTGATAATATAAAAATTGAAGTTGTTAAAGCAATTCATGGCTATAACCCTTTGTTGAAAAATGGTGGACAAGTTTTGGAAAATGTTGGCTATATAATAGATGATGGTAAATGTAGACTATATACTACAAGCGATACAATTTGCTTTAATAATGATTATAAAGCCGATATTGTAGCCCTTCCCGTAACAGGTTATGGCTTAACTATGTCAGCATTTGAAGCTTCCCTATTTTCACAAGAATTAGGAGCTAAATTAGTATTACCAATTCATATGGACAATGAAAAATATCCAACGGACATTGAATATATGAAGAAAAATTTTGCAAAATTCAATATCAATTATAAAGTTTTAGATATTGAAGAGACAATTGAGATTTAAAAAAAGTTAAATAGTTATAGTAAATGATAACATAATTAATAACCTAAAAACAAAGTATAAATACTATCTTTTTGTGTGCTTTGAAATATTAAATTTCGTTAATATATTACTACATTTCTTAAAAAAATGATAGCTTTTTCTCTTAAAAACTACCATTTTCTTTTACATTTCACATTTTTTTACTTTTCTGAAATTTAACTTTTCATTTGAGTAAATAATTTCAACTTAATTTATTTTGTTCTTTTTCTCCCAATTTCATTATTAAGCGCATAATCGGAAACTGCTCTAAAATTTTTATCATAAGGATATACGCGTTGGCCAAATTGAAGCCACATGGCAGACCAAGAAAAGCCTTTACTATGTAATTCTTTAACTAAAGGGTTATCCATGATGGGGTTATCTTCTTGTTTAGTTAAATCTACACAACCTTCTTCATCATATAATTTACATTGTAAATCACATTCTAATTTATCACATTGATATGCAAACATTGCTTCTTTGGTAATGTGGGCATCAAATTCTAAAAATAACTCTTCGATTTGCTTACCATCTAATAAACCTGATAATATTCTATGTACTGCCTCATGTTCCGTTTTTTCTTTTTCTTCTTTCGTTATCTCAAATTGGGTTAAATCACCAATAATAGTTTCGCCTAGTTCATGAATGGCGAGCATATAAAGTACTTTCATAATATCAACATCATATTGATATTCGGATTTCATAGCAATAGCAAGCATTTGAACACCAAAAATATGTTCAGCAACACTTTCAATTCTTTCTCTTTGAACGTTCCAACTTTGCCAACCGGCTCTAATAATATTTTTTAATCTATTACATACTACATAATAATTAATAACATTTTGCTCTTTTGCCATAATATTCCTCTTTCTTAGTTACCTAGTATAACAATTAGGCGTAAATAAGTCAATTGAATATACTAAACTAATGAGATTTATGCTACTATAAAAACAGGAGGAAAAAATGGCAGAAAACACTTATGTTGGTACGGTTGAAGAAAGAGCTCTTATGGAACTACATACAGAATTTTATAATTATATGCTACTATTAAAGGAAGATATAGAAAAACCTTTCCTTGAGGGCCCTCAAATAACCGAAATATGGAAAAAAATAGCAACTTTGCTTGACAGCATTAAAAGCTTATCGGCAATAGTATATAAGCAAAGAGGACTTACATTTATTAATAAGTTTGGCACAGCGTCATATTCTTACGATGATTTAGAATATATGAATTCATTATATAATAAGTTAAGATATGTTTCTAAACCAACCCAAACAGGCGTAGAGCCGGTCGGAGAACCGACTCAACCAAAGAATAAAAGATAAAGAAAATCCTGAATTGTTTGCTATAGATTCTTTAATGAATCATATTAAAAACCTCATTTTTTCTATGAAGAAATGAGGCTTTTATTTTTTATTAAATCGTTTTAATGTTCGGCTTAAAAATCCTTCAGATTCCCTAGGAGGTAGTTCATCAGTTTGCCTTGAAGTAATGTCATCTTCTGTTAAAGGAGTTTCTGTCCTTTCAGGGTTTAAAGTTGTAATTGCTAAAAGCATAGAATCCCTGTCCAATTTGATTTTTCCGCGATAACCAAATTCCCGTTTAAAAAATTTTTTCAGATAATTAATATAGCGATTAGATACATTTAACAAAGGAGCTCCCACTAAAGCGTTTTCTTGTTTATTTATACCTTTTAAGTCTCTAAAATTGAAAACTTCTGGAGTTAAAAGACCCAAATGAATATCACGAATATCTTTTTCGTTTCTAGGGTTAATTATTCCCCTATATAAATCATATATTCTATATATTTTATCTGGACCGTCTACATCAAATATCTTTGAAACGTCCTCACCATTTAAATAAGTTCTTGTCGGATAAATATTATCTTTGATTTTTCTACCACTTTCCCCATCAACATAATAATTCATATGTGTCGAAAATTCAGAATAATAATCAGAATTGGCTTTGAAATCAATAAGATAATCTAATATTCCTATTTTTATAAATAACTCATCGAATCCTAATTTATCGAAATCAGTCTCTTCAAATAAGTTAACATTTCTATATAAGCTATTGATTTTAGCTTCAGTAAAAGTAAATCTTTGTTCAACTAAATCAGTAAGAACAAGTTGTTTAAACCTATTAGAATGAGTAAATTGTTTTTGAATTTTAGAATAAACAATACCATTTTCTCTTCTATCTAATAGTTCATGAGTTATTACAAAATTTTCTTCAAGAGGAATCCTCTCATTAGTAGTCTCAGTCATTTTAAGCATACTGAATTCATTAGGAGAGATTGTTAATCTAATGCGGCTACCATTTACGCCTTCAAAATAAGCGATCCATTCATTATCAGCTTCTCTTACCACACTTTTATAAGTATAGCCCTCCAACTGAGCATCAAAATCTTTTCTAATGCATTCATTTCTTAATGGCTTACAATAATTAATAACCATTTCTAAATATTCTTTTTCTGTCATCTGTTTTTTGGGAGTAATATTCATTATACAATACCTCTTTCTAAGTATATTAGAATTATTTTTTGCTTTTTGCAATATAATTTAACTGTTTTTTAAAAATCTTTTGCATATTTCTTCGGGTAAGAAACGACTAGTATCAATTCCATAATAAGAATCGACTAAATTATCAGTGCCACTTTGATAATTCATTTTTGCCTATTTATTCCAAATAAAGCATATAATTCATCATCTGTATAGCTATCAAAACATACGCTAAATATATTATCTAATAATGAAATATCCCCTATTAATAATATTTCTCTTAGCTTTAAAATTTTAGCAAACATATCGGGATCTAAATCTTTCATTAGAATTCCAATTTGTAACAAGTTTTCTTTAGATTTATCCGCTCTAACTTTTGACACAAATTCGTTTCTAAAAGTTAATATTTTACTATCTTCTTCCTCTTTTAAGTATATTTGTAGTTTATCTTTATGTTCGCCTTTTTCAGGGCCATTAAAAATTCCCGCATATCTTCTATAGGGATACGCACATTTTTCTTCATCATATTTTCCATTTATAACATCATGAAGAATAAAACCATTTGCCCCATCCCATGAGTTTACTTTTATAAGTTCATGATATTCTCCTGAAATAATTTTAAGATTAAACATACTTCCATCTATTAACACTTTTAAAATAAATTGCCCTATACCAGGAATTTCACAATTTATTAAAGGGTGGCATAGACAGGTTATTCCATATTCAGTATCAGCCGAACAAGTTATTGAAAATAGACCCGATAGATTTATATTATTAATTTTTTGAAGTTGAAAATTAATATCGTTAGACCATTGGCCAAATAAAGCATATGGTCCATTTTCACATTCTGGATCAATGAATCCTAATATTTTAGGTATATCGTAGCTTGCTTCTAAAAGGCTATTATTATACTTTGCCCATATTATAACTTTACCGTTTTTAAAAGATAGCTCACCTACTTCATTCATATCTTTAGCAAATATTTTTACTTTTGATAATTCATTAATATTGTCTACGTCTTCTAAAGTAAGACCAAAAATATTCAAAAAAATTCGCGCCGCACATATACTTTGCTTAAAATTTAAACAAGGATTGTCCATAATGCTTTCACTCATTTTATAAGCCCTTTCTGTAATGTTATCTATTATAATACAAAAATTTTCAAAAGTATAATTAAAAAAATCCCAGAGAAACTGGGGAAATGCAAGTTATTATCTACTTTATTAAGCCTTTTTTTAAGCAATAAGGAACTACTTCATTTTTTAAAGTGTTAGATAAAATATCATTGCCATCGCTTGTATCATACCATTTAAAATTTTCTATTTCCTCTGAGGTATTAAGTGTCCCCTCTAAAGAACCAGTATATTTGAAAACATAGAAATAAATTGGCGTTTTACCATCGCTAGTGGCTATTTCATCAAATTCCATAACTAGTTCGATTAAACTACTATCAAATATTGCTTCATCACCTAATTCTTCATGACATTCTCTAATAGCAGCCTCTAAAGGGGTTTCACCATCTTCTACTTTTCCACCAATCATTTGATAGGTTGGTCTTTTTCTAGGCTTATCTATTAATAGTTTATCATCTTTAAAAAACATTGTCCCAACAACATTCATATTAACTCACCTTTCTTTTATTATTTTCTTCTATTAAAAAACGGGAATAACTTTCTTGTTAATGGGGATTTATTTTCGGCTTGCATTTCCGGATTTTTTTCTTCCTCCAGCTTTTGCTCTTCTGTTAATTGATTTTGTCTAAATTCATGCAAAAGTGGTTGAGTCCACTCTGGGCAATCACTAATCTTTACAAAAATACTTTTAAAAAATTCATCTTCTTTGCCTTGAAGGGCACTTTGTATAACACTTGAATCATAGCTATAGTCATAATAATAATGAATATTTTCAACGTATGAACTACTCCATGAACAAGAAATAAAATCTAATTTATCATATTCAGGAAAAATAGTTGCATGATCCCAATCTAAGGAAACTATAAAATTTAAGTCGTTGCTTTTAATAAAGGAACTTTTTTCTGTATGAAAAAAATAGAAATCCATAAATTCATCATAAAGATTTGCTAGTTCAGGAGCTAAAACCTCAAGCGCTTCTTTACATTGAGGTGTTACGGATTCAGAAATATATGAATTTCCCATTACTTTAGAAATATTGATATCTTCACGGATATCATTAAACACAATACTAAATTTCAACACATTTTCATGATAATCAAAATAAAATTGTAAAGGAATATCCTCACCAAATTGAGCTTTTAATATAGACTTAAACCGCAAAAAATAATCAACGATAACTTTACTATACTCATCGCATCTTGTTTTAAATAAATTTGCTACGTCATAAAGCGAAACCCAATTTCTTTTATGATTTTTTTCGGCAAGCAACACTCTTTCTATTTGTTTTAGCAATCTTGGTTTAAAAAGTGATGATTCATTTGTGGGCATAAATAAACCCTCCCTTTATTTATCATTATAACTTATGCATTATAATTTTACAAACTATTAATTTCTTTTTTCATGCCTTAAATAAGGCATGATATAATATAGATATAGTAAGGAGGAATTTATTGTGCCAAATAATATGAATTTAACCATTGATTCATCTGCTATTACGCCAATGATAAATAATAATGAGACACAATTAATATTTCAAAGACATTGTAATTATGATCGAAATAATGGTGGTCTTATACCCGAGTCTATAAATGAACAAATTAGAGTTATTACCTCATTTATTGATAATTTAAAAACCACTTTTACTTTAGATGAAATTCAAAATACCTATTTTCTTTTTACTTCAAGCAATACCACGGCTAAAGAGAATTTTAAAAGATGTGTAGAAACTACCATGATAGCAATGGAACTAATTAAAAGATTTTTACAAGAAAATAATATTCCTCTAAATCATATAATAAATTTAAATGAAAATACTAATTTTAATGGTTCTATTCATGAAAGTAAACAATTAACTGAACCACAAATGTTTACTGACGCCACGGGATATTTAGATTTTTTAAAGACAAAACATAATGGTATTAATCTAGATTTTTGGGTTGATTTTGAAGAAGATTTATCTAAAGAAAAAAGAGAAGAATTAGGTTCAGAAGGCCCAGACGAAATTGTCCAAAGAGCAGTTTGGTATATAAATATCCTCCAAAGATATGCTGATTATTTTCATAAAAAACATCCTGACTGTCGACTTATTGTCTTAAACGGCACTCATTATGATTTAATAAGTCCTTTAGTTAAGCAAAGAATTTTAGGTTGGGAAAAAGCTGATACAGTTAATGTTGACTACTGTGGAGGTATATCTTTAACTTTAAATGAAGATGGAGAAATTATAGCTAATATTAATGGTACTAGTTATCCTTTTGATTCTCAATATAATAAACCGCATCATCGACACTTTTAAATATCGGAACGCCATCTTTAGCAAATCTGGCAAAATGCTCCCTATTATTTTTTATTTTAATTAGATCATCGCTTTTAATGCCACCATCGTAGTTATGTGTTTCGCGGTATTTAATATATTTTAAATGGGTTTCAAAATCGGGTATGACAATAGCATCAGGAAGAATATTTACACAGCTAGCCCCAATTATCCAAAAACCTTGTTTTTTAGCTTGCTCCGTAATCACATCGGCTCTTCTTTCAATGGTATCCATAGCATCTTCATCCCAGTTCCACCAGTCACCATCAGGAAAAGCCTTGGCAGCTTCCCATAGAACATCGCCATCAATCCAATTTTTTACCTTTTGCTTTTTAATATAATAGGTTTTACCTACTCCTGATGGCCCATATATAAAATAACCTTTATCATGAGTAACATATTCTTCTTTTAATTTATTATAAATATCTGTTCCATCGGTAAATACTAAAGGAGTTTCTTCACTATATAAATCATCATAATATAGTTTTAAATCATTGTTATTATTCATAATACACATCCTATTTTTAGTATAGCACAGCTTTAGCTTTCTTACCTAGGTTTTAGCTAAAGTTATTATTATTTGACAAAAAGCTTTAATTTTCCCAAAAGCAGGATAATTTTTCACAAACTTTAAGAATTTACGTGTTAAAATAGTATATAGGTGATGAGCTTTGAATATATATAAAAGTTTAAATGCAATAACCAAATATATTGATGATAATCTGGAAGAAGATATAGATTATGAAACATTAGCAAAATTTTTAGGCGTAAATGTTTATACTATGCAAAGATTATTCTCCATGATAGCAGGTATTCCTCTATCCGAATATATTCGTAAAAGAAGACTTTCCAATGCCGGTTTTGATTTATACGAAAGTAAAGCTAAAATAATTGATATTGCCCTTCGCTATAGATATGAAAATGCTACATCATTTTCGCGAGCTTTTGAAAAATTTCATCATATAAAACCTAGTCTTATCAATAAAGAAACTAAACTTAAAAACTTTCCAAGAATAATTTTTAATGAAGATATTAAAATTACTACTGAACTTGATTATGAAATAATTACTTTAGATGAAATGCATTTATATGGAGTAAGTATTAGCACAAGTAATAAAAATATTGGTACTGATGCACCCCTCTTTTTTCAGCAAACAGAAGAAAAATATGGCAAGAAATATGGCGATATAAAATATGGGATGATAACATATGACATGGACCGGATAGAAAGTCAAAAATATTACTGTTTGTATGATACTTTTATAAAGGGTTTTGAACATATTACAATTCCTAAAAGTAAATGGTTAAAATTTCGAATCAATTCGCAAAACGCACAAGATATACAAGAGATATCCCATAAGTTTTATGAGGAGTTTTTACCCTCTGCCAAATATATTTTAAAGGAAATCCCTGAACTTGAATATTATCATGATAATATAACTGATTTTTTAGTAGCGATATATTAAAACTGACAAAATTGATTATTAAAAAGTCAGTTTTTTATTTGCTATTTATGCTACTATTACGTATGGGGTGACAAATGAATGGACTTAATATTTGAAATATACTTAACCAAAAAGTTTGTCTCTAAAGAAGAATGGTTAGAATTAATTAAAACTATCTCAAATTATAATGGTATTTTACGAAAATGGAAAATCATTATTACAAATGATAAAAATCAATTAAGATATTTTGTCGAAACTAAGTGCTCATTACCTGCGACAATTAATAATCTTAATTCATTTTTATTAAAGCCTACGGAAAAAATAAATATTCCTAAAGCAAACTATACTTTATTTACTCTTCCTAGATTGGGTAGTAGTATCGTTGATTTAATAAATTATAGTGAAATTAAAAATAAAGGTAATCTTGAATATTTAGAAATTAGTTTCTTAAAATTATATGAAGATAAAATTAATGCCAAAATAAGTTATTATCTAAATAAAAATGGTATTATAAAAAAATATAAAGTTATTTTGGGCATTCCTACTAGTATACTATCTGTCGATTTTGATGGTAATAAAAGATATTTTTATAAATCATCGCCTAAATATTTAGAAATCAAAAAAATATTACATTTACTTAGTACTGATGCGACTAATACATTATTATCAGTTGATACTTTTCCCTATCTGCAAGGCGATTTTTACTTAAATCAAAATAATTTTAGTTTTAATAAACATTCCATTATATTTGGTTCATCAGGTTCTGGTAAATCTAAATTAATAAGTTTATTGATTAATAATATTTACAAAAATGAAAGCTTAAGACAAAAATATAAAGTTGTTGTTATAGATCCTCATGCAGCTCTTGAAAATGATGTCGGGGGTTTGGCTAGAGTTATTGATTTTAAAAATGATCTTGATAGCATAGATTTATTTATTAATAATAATGATGATATTGTTGCTTCAACAGAGCTGTTATTAGATTTATTTAAATCTTTATTAGCCGATCAATTTAATTCAAAACTAGAAAGAGTTCTAAGGCATTCTATCTATTTATTATTAACTCATGGTTCTTTTAACTTTAGAAATTTAAGAAAACTTATTTTGGATTTAGAGTATAGAAATAATTTAATCAAAGAAACAACTCATAATATACCTGTTAGTGTAATAGATTTCTTCTTATCTGACTTTAATGATTTAAAAACTAAATCTTATGGGGAAGCTATATCACCTATCATAGGCTTTATTGATGAAATGGAAATGATACCCGTCTTTAACTCCGAGCAAAATAGTGATGATTTAGAAAGTACAATTCACAATAATTTTTTAACTTTATTTTCCTTAGATAGAACAAAACTGGGAGATAAAGTTACAAAAACAATTGCCGGACTTATTATGCAACAACTACTTACTATTATGCAAAAGCAAGAAATAGCTGAACATATTATCTTTATTATTGATGAAGTTGCTGTTGTCGAAAATCCAATTTTAGCAAGATTTTTATCAGAAGCAAGAAAATATAATTTATCCCTAATTTTAGCAGGGCAATATTTTAGTCAAATATCTGAGGGCTTAAAAAATTCCATATTTGCCAATGTCATTAATTACTTTATCTTTAGAGTATCAAAACTAGATGCTAGTGTCCTCGTCGATAATTTTAATATGAAAATTCCCTTAGATGACTCACGCGATCGAAAAATGAAAGTGCTGACAGAATTGCAAACGCGTGAATGCATAGTTAGAATTGATGCAAACGGCATATTATTACCCGCTTTTAAAGGGAAAACCCTTAATTATACAAGTATTCCCCGTATTAAAAAGGAGGTTATAAATGATAACCAGATTAAAAATGACGAAAAGAAAGCAAAGAAAAAAGAAGCCAAATTTAATATAGGCTCTAATGTAAATTTGAAAGATATTTTGATATCTACCTCCACAAATAAGAAAGGATTTTAGAAAATGAATGATAATAAAGCTTTAGAAATTATTAATAAAATATTTAAAAGTGTATTTAATACCGAAAATAATTTTTCTTTAGATTTTATTCTAGAAAAATTTGCTTTTGATATTAAACTCCCAAAACAAGTAAATGATTTTACTACTAACGAAGTAACTTGGGCTGATGCCATTAACAGTGGTAGATTTATTACCAATAAAAACATGGTTGAAAAAGATAAGACTGAAGGATGGATGTTACCAAAAAAAGATATTAATAATCTCCAAGAATTAATTGATATTTGGAATACAATTAATTTAACAACAACCGAAAGAGTTTATGATTCTATCAGCGTTGCAAAAAGTGATACGATTTATCGATGTGAAAATATATATAGATGCACTGATTGTCGCGATTGTAAAAATATGGTTTATTGTGATTCGTGTGGAAATGGAGAGTTTTTACTAGCCTGTCAAAGATCCTCAACCTGTAACTTTAGTATAAGATGTGATGATTCCCGTGATTGTAGTAATAGTTATAACGTTATATGTTCAAATAAAGTTAGCAACTCCTTATTTATTCAAGATTGCTTCAATTTACATGAATGTATGTTTTGCTCTCATATTGCATCCAAAAGATTTTGTATTGCAAATATGCAATTTGAAGAAGAAGAATACTATGAAATTAAAAAGCAAATTATTGAATGGATATTAAACTCCCAAAATTAGAGAGTTTTAAAGTTTTTGCTTTTTGTTATACTAAATTAAAAAATCATAAATTGGCTAATTTATGACTTTTATAGTTTTGTATTATTTAACGATTAATCCTGATGAGATATCTTTTTCCTCTTGTATTGCCTCCATAAGACAACCTTTTAAATCTTGAGGATTTGTAAAAGCCGCTTTAACAAGAGCATCAGTTACTTTTTCGTAATCTAATCCTTGAGGATAAAATATATCTTCTGCTTGAGAATTTCCAGGTTGAATAGAATCATCCATTGTTATTTCATGATAAGCTTTTATTTTAGCTCCAACTTGGTCTACAAGCTCACTATCACTTTTGCCTGTTACTATTTCACAAGCAACATTTTTATCTATTTCGCCATTTTCTACTAATTCAGCTAGGCCTAAACAAAATTCTAAAGTACCCATAAATTCATCCTTTCTATAAACATTTTAACACTTAAAAAGATAAATTGCAAAAACATCAATAATTACCTAAAAAATAAAGGCCGATCCTTTAGCAATACTCGTGATTTTATTTCTTCAATTTCCTCGGCATATTCTCTATCTTGACCCATTTCAATTAAAGAGTTATTTTCTCTATACATAAATAGTCCTTTTTCTGGATCATAAATAAGCGGATATTGTTTATCAATATACCAATCCATTAAATAATAATTAAAAAATCTAACATGAGGATTAAAAACCGTTGTACTAATCGTTTTTTGGAGTATAACGTCAGCTTTGTCAAATCCTAAAACGGAAACCATGAAATCTGCATAAGACTTATGATGGGCAAATTCATATGCTGTAAGCCATAATTTATAGATTGCAAGTTGTTCTGATGTAAGTTTAGATGAGCGGTATACATCAATGCAAGTATCCCTAGTTTTCAACTCACATAATGCTGGATATTCCGGCCCATTGCAAAACATTTGAGCAAATTGTTCATGAGGACCATGGGTATAAATAAATTCCCCATCAGATTTAATAAATGCCCCACCATTAGTATAAATATTTTCTTCATAAGGAATAATTAAATTCATAAATAATCACCCTTTGCTTGGCTATTCTACCATATTTTATGCCAAAAAAGAAGAGGTTACCATGAACCTCCACCACCACCTCCGGAACCACCTCCAGAAATTCCTCCTCCTGAGGACCCGGAAGAGCCAGAACTATGCGGACTTGATGACATTGCTGCGTTAGCCCTAGTCATAGTAGAGCTAATAAATGTATTAAAATAAACTAAATCAAAGGTACTTGAACTATTATACCAAGTTGGAGCTTGCATAGAAATTGTCTCAAAGTTCTTAATCCATTTATCAGAAACATCAAGGACATAAGTAAAAGGTAAAATATCATAGAAGTATGTTGGATTTTCGTTTACTAAAGCTTCTAATTTTTCTTTTTCGGCGGTTTCCAAAAAGTTTTTAAAGCCGCTTAACTTGCCAAGCATTTCATTACCAAATGCCGTTCTTTTAGGCATGAATTTATAAGTTACCATCATTAGAGCTACGCAAATAATACCTACTATATAAGCTATAAAAAATAAAGGATCTTGTAAAAGATTAGGCAAAACAAATACAGCCCAAGGCACACCTGCGAATAATACTCCCCATATCACAGCAAAAATTTTAGCAGTAATAGCTCCGGCTTTACTAGAAATCGAAGAATCTAACAATACGCCAAACATAAAAGTAAAACCTAGAGCAGGGAATGATAATGCCAAAATAACCATATGCAAATCACCACAGGCATAAAGGGGAGGAATAGTTATTATTAAATAAGTTAATATTATCATTATTACGGGGAATATTTTTTTATTTCTCGATTTTTTCGTAAATATCTTATTTTTATTATCCGCTTTATTTACATTACTCATTATCTTATTCGTTGTTTTATAAAAGCTATCATATAAATCAGAAGGGGTTACCTCATTTAAAGTTTCTTCTTTGTTTTTTTTATTTTTAAATAAACCCTCCATAAAGGTTCTTTCATTTTCATCATCACCATCATAATCTTTTATTTTTATAATTTTAAAATCTTTATATTTAAAATGAGATACATTTTTATCAAGTTCAACAATTTTTAAATATCCTTTATTTGCTAAATAAATTAAAAGTGATGTTACATCTTTAGAATCCGCTTTACCCTTATATAGGAAACCTACATCTAAACTATTACATCCTTTAGGAGGAAAAAACTCTACCGTTTCGATAACTTTATCATCTTTGCCAAATGCATACCATAAAAGTAAAGATATAACAGCGCCTATAACCGGTATGATAATTGCTAAATAATCAACTATCGTATATTTTAGCCCGGCATTTACAAAATAATTATCTTCAAGTTCACATCTTACGGTTAAGGCTTCATGTGCATTTAAAACATCATTATATTCGCCGGTAATTAGATTATCTTCTACTTTGTAAGAAAGCATTCCACTTTGCACAGAGCCTTTTTCTCCTATTGCAAAACCTAATTTATTATAATCAAAAGCTTTAGGCATTTTTATGCTAAAAGTAACTTTCTTAATTTTAGTATCCCAATCTGTACCAATGATATTAAGATATAATTCATCAGCATTTTTAAGAGGATCTTTACCAATATTATATGTATACTTAATAACATAGGTTTGTCTGCCGGTTAAGTTTTCTGACTCCGATCCTATCTTAAGCGTATAAAAGCCATAAGCTCTTGATGTTGTATACTTGTTATCTACGCTGACATTTGTAACTTGCGCTCTATTCTTAGTTACTTTACCATTTAGTCTAGTTACCGTATTACTTAAAGGTATTTTACGATATATGCCATGCCTAGGTTTATTAAAATATGCCGTAATTGTTTCCGTTATATCAAAAGTATTATTCTCATTAACTATTATCTTAACATCATAATTTTCAATCACATAATCAAGATTATCAGTTACATCAGAAGTATTATCTTCTAAAGTAGTAACAGATGTATCTTTATCAGCACTAAGAGCTAATGTTTCTTTTAAAGGCAAACAAAAAGAAGAAACTACCAAAAGAATTAAAATTACTTTGCTTAATATTTTCTTCATAGTTTATTCCTTTTAAAATTGTACTTTTACGTTTTCTCTTTCAGCTTCTTGAGCCTCAAACATGGTCTTAGGCGTATAACCAAATAACTTTGCAACTATATTACTAGGAAACAATTCAACTTTAGTATTATACTCCTTAATAACAGCATTATAGTATTTACGAGAACTTGCTATTTCATCTTCAACACTAGCTAAATTTTGACTTAAATCAATAAAGTTTTGACTAGCTTTTAAATCTGGATAGCTTTCTGCTAAAGCCATAATTTTGTTAATACCACTTGATATTTTTTGATTGGTATCAATCTTTTCTTCACTACTCATATTATCATAAGCATTATTGCGTAAATTTATAACTTCTTGTAAAACTTCACTTTCATGTTTAGTATAACCTTTAACTGTTTCAATAATATTAGGTATTAAGTCCCATCTTTTTTTAAGATAAACATCCATTGTTGCAAAGGCTTCCCTTACCTTATTATTAAGTTTTACAAAACTATTACGACACATTACAAGATACATGATTAATAGCAAAGCGATAACTCCTACAGCTATTAAAATATAACGTCCCATAATCTCACCTCCAATTATAAATTAATAATACCATATTTTTAAAAATAATAATAGTTTACTTAACGATTTTTTTAAACCCATAATTTAATTGATATAAATTATAAAAATTGGTAAAATAATACTAGGTATTAGCCTAATTAGAAGGAAGGACTTACGAAGTGACTTTAATAATTTGTAAAAAATGTGGTGAAAGAATAAGCAGTAATGTTAGTAAGTGTCCTTACTGTGGGGAAACAATTGCCTATACTGTTACGAAAAGAAAAAATACTATTAAATGTTCAAATTGTGGTAAACGCTATAATTCATCTCATGACTCCTGTCCTTACTGCAATCCAGAAATGATAATTGATTTAAGGCCTAAAGAAGAAAAAACTTACTATAAACATTTAGATTTATTACGAATCATTTTCTGTATAGCGGTACTACTTTATCATATGGGCTTTTTAAAAGGCGGTTATCTTGCCGTATGTTCTTTTTTTGTATTAAGTAGTTATTTATCAGTTATAACATCTTTTAAAAAAGAAAACTTTGATTTAGGTAAATATTATAAAAATAGATTATTAAAATTATATTTGCCTGTCGTAATAGTTGTTTTTATGACTATTCCCCTTATTAATTCTATAAAAGGATTAATTTGGCTTAACTTAAGACCTGAAACAACTTCTGTATTATTTGGTTATAATAACTTTTGGCAAATCAGTGCTAATCTAGATTATTTTGCTAGACACGTCGACTCACCTTTTATGCATTTATGGTATATAGCTATATTAATGCAATATGAGATTGTCTTTCCTTTTATCTTTATGCTTTTCAAAAAGCTAGGGGAAAAATTTAGTAAAAAAGTCCCTTGTATAATTGCTTTTGGTATAGCTACCTTAGGAACCCTTTATTTTTTCATAGCAAGCTTTACAAGTAATATAATGGTGCCTTACTATAACACTTTCACAAGAGCCTTTTCCCTTTTATGGGGACTAGGGTTTGGTCTTGCCCATGTTTATTATGGTAATATTATTCCTAAAGTAATTAAAAAGAAAGATACTATTTGGCAAAAAGGAATTTTTTACTTATACTTACTTTTATTACTACTTATGTTTTTAACTGTTAAATCAACTTCGCCATTATTTGCAATTAGTATGATTATTACAACCCTTATTTCATGTCGTTTAGTCGAATATGGCATATCCTTTAAGAAAAATCATCTTCCGATAAATAATTATATAATGCAAACTTTATCAGGCATGACATTATGGTTATATTTATTTCAATATCCTCTTATATATGTATTTCAATATGTAAATATTAATGAAGTAATTAAAACCATATTTATGATATTAATATTATTTAGTTTATCTTTTATATTATTTTATGCATTTCATAAAGAAAAGAAATATAAGTCTCTGCAAGGAATTCTTGTAACAATTATTTTGGCTTTAACTATTTTAGGGGCTTGGCAATATTGCACTTCTAAAGACTATAGTCAAGAAATGCAAGCTTTAGAAAACCAACTTGCCGAAAATGAAATAAAAGCTGCGGAAAGTCAAAAAGAGTACGTTGAAAAACTTGCAGAAGTGCAAAAGGCTCTTGATGAAACCTTATCCGATATTGATAGCACTTTAGCCAATCTTAGTGATACGATAATTAAGTTACCTATTCTCGGCATAGGAGACTCTATCATGCTTGGCGCTGCTCCTACTCTTGAAGAGAAATTTGTAAATAGCCACTTTGATGGACAAAAATCAAGGCAAATATGGGCTAGCTATGATGCGATAGATGAATATAAAAAATCCGGTACTCTAGGTAATCCTATAGTTATTAATCTTGGCGCAAATGGTAACTGTGGGGAAGAATATAAGCGTAAATTAATTGAAAGCTTTGGCGATCGAGAGATATTCTGGGCTACAGTTACAAATGATAGTACCGTTAAGATAAATGATAGTATCAAAGCTTTAGCAGATGAATATCCTAACTTACATATCTTTGATTGGGATACTATTTCCAAAGGTCATAGTGAATATTTTGCCGAAGATGGTATCCATTTAACCGGTATAGGAAGTGAAGCCTATGCAAATGGATTATATGACGCCATCTATGAAGTATATGAAAATAAATATACTCGTCTTAAAGAAGAAGCTATAGCTAATTTCGAAAATAAAGAGAAAAATAAATTTAGTTTCTATGGTAATGATATTTTACTTAATGCTTATGATTTAATTAAAAATAATCATAATGAAGACTCTTTTAATATGAGTAAAGATTATACTTATACTTCTTTAAAAAAACAAATTCAAAAAGATATTAGTGATAATGTCATAAATAATAAAATTGTTTTAGCATTAGATAGTAGTACTAACCTAACTAAAGATAATTATGAAGAGCTTATTAACATATTAGGAAACCGCCATATCTATATTCTTTTAACTACTAAAGAAGCCGTTGATATCTTTAAAAATTATTCTAAAGACAATGTTACATTAATAAATTTTTATAATGAACTTGATATAAATAAAGATACCTATCTTCTTAAAGATGAAAGACATTTAACCTCTATCGGTAATAAAGCTTTAGCTAGAGTGTTAAATAATGCTTTAAAAGATACTGATAAATAATATAAAAAACATGAGCAATATATAGAAACTCATGTTTTTATATGGATTAATTTACTTTATAGGGATTATTAACACTACCATCAATTCCATTACCTCCACTTAATGTTACACTAGAGTTCAGATAAAAGACCGGGCGCACACCATACGCGTTGTCAACGTAGTCGCCGTCGTACACGAACCCACGGTTGTCGACACTGAACGCATCGTCAGTGTCGTCTGAATAGTGCGAAATAGTCCATTCGTATACACCATTAAATAACCAATTATTTTCCCTGTTTTGGTTATTTTCAATTTCATCATCTTTACTATCATCATACATATAAAGCCTATATTCCCAACTTTTTGGTTCACTTGCAAAGCCATAGTCTGACGGATACATTAGGCCTATTTTTGCTGATACTTTTGTTTGTGCTCCATATGATTCATTCCATTCTTCATCATATACAGTTTTCGCTTTGGGCAGTTCGTCATTAGGATTTCCTCCAACATTCCATTGTACCTTTTCTATTTTGCTTTCCCAGCCATTTAAATTTTTTAAAAAGCTTTTGTCATTGCTATTTAATGCTTGATATAATGTGCTACTACCCCACGTATTGTCATAGTCACCATCAATGACATCGTTCCAATGAAAACCGTCTATACTATTTTCTGCCTTTACCCTTTTAAAATCTTTATAATCGGAATTAAAATTGACAGTTCCATCAGCCTTATCTTTGCCTAAATCTTCTTTTGTTGCATATTCTGATTTTATTACTTTTATTCTAAATTCAATTTTGCCATTTTCTAATTGTACTGGAATATACCCGATTATACGATATAAATTTTCATCAGGACATTGTCCAGATGAACCGGTATAGCTTTCACTACCTGGACCAAAGCATATGAAATTGTTAGGGTCATCTCCTGAATATCTATATCCGTGGTCATTGGCTCCATCAGTTAAAAAAGAATTATGATAAAGTAGTTCTCCATCTCCGCTTGGTCCTAATAGCTTTTCAAAAAATTTTTCTTGGGCTGTCATTCTATCAAAATAAAGAGTACAACTAATATTAGTATTTGCTTTTAATAATACTCCATTACTCTTGGCGTCCCAATCTATTAAATCTACCGGGTCATCTTCTCCATTACAACTACTATCTTCAATGTCTAAAACATATTCTCCTGTAGACCATGCATTGGAAGTTCCTTGTTCATAACCTCCATCTTCTTTTTCATACATATAAGCTATATTACTTCCATTTGTAATAAAATTTAATGGCTCATTTTCCTTTTTATTTGTTATTAATATCGCCAAAATTACTACCAAAATCATTACTATTAATGTGCTGATTATTCCTATTTTCTTTTTCATCTTTCCTCCATGTAAATTTACACTTTTTATACCCTTTATTTTTATCATTGTCTCAAAAAAAAAAAAAAAAAAAAAACAAGATTATTCCTAATCTTGTGTGTCAATTAACGTAAGGCTGTGAACTATCAAACTATTTAAAGTTTGTTTTGTGCTAAAAAGTTTCAACATATCTTTTAATGCCCAAATAAATCTTGAAGGGTTCTTATACAATAATTTTCTTGTAACTTATCGATAAAAGCATACTATTTTAAAATATATTGATTTATTTCTAACTGACACATGGAGGGCAAGAATAAGGAGCTGTCCCAATTCCCTTTTGAATTTTAATGTCTTTTTCGATTTGTTCTGCATTATTGCCCTTGTCATCGGTTATCTTTACAGTGAAAGTATGTTCATAACAATAATCTAGATTTGATATTGTTATAACATTACTGCTAATAGATATATTGACATTGCCATTGCCATTGGGAGAACATGCGCTAAAAGATTCGCCACAATAGTTGCAAGAATTTGTTACGGAGTAAGTATAATTTCCATCTCCACCGCTTGCCGTAACAGTTAATTTTGCAGTAAAAGGAGTCTCAGTATCAACATCAATACGCTCTATTTTCAAAGGTTCGCTAATTTTCTTGTCAAAAAATAATTGACAATTATAGCTTTTATTTGTTTTTAGTTTTATT
>CANQIK010000022.1 GCA_947624085.1 uncultured Bacilli bacterium | reverse complement strand
AAATTAAAACATCACAAAGCCTTATAAATACTGGGCAAAATGATGTTTTTTTATTGTTTTAACTGTCAAACTCGGGGAGCAACAAATTGCTGATTATCATAATGGCCGAACTAATTTATTCGATTATTTTGTCGGTCAAGTTATGAAAGAAACTAAAGGTAAAGCTAGTCCCGTTATTACAAAAGATTTATTACATAAAAAAATTGATTAATATAAAGATTCAAAGTTAATTTACTTTGAATTTTTTGTGATAAAGTGTCATGTTTGTGTAAAGTATATTTTTTAATAATAGTTCTTTATGTTATGATGAATACGAAGGTGATTTTAATAATGGAACAAAAATTTATTTGCGATGAATTAAAGAAAATTGAGGGGTTAAGTGAACTAGAACTTGAAAAAAGAGATTTGTATTTAAGAGGTCTTAATACTGGTGCTATTCAAGGAACTTTAACGGGTTGTATCTATTTGGATAAACCTTTTACAAAGTGGTATAGAGAAAAAATAGCTTATGAATTTGATCCTTATAATACTTTATATACAACTTTTGCTAATTCAGTTAAAGGGCGTGAAGATGAAATTGCGGTTGCCCAACCTGATAAAGGTGTTAGACTTACATATGGCGAGTTATTAGACGAGGTTGATAAAACTGCCGCGGGAATGGTAAGTCAAGGTATTCGTAAGGGCTCAATTGTAGCAATGTTTTTTAGTGATAGTATTCAAGAAGAAATTTTCTTACTTGCTACTAATAAACTTGGTGCAGTTTCTAAATGGATAGATTATACTAAAGAACCAGAATCATTATTTAAGTCTATTACGGAAGCTAAAATTGATATGCTTGTTTTAGAAAATATGTTAAAACCTTTAGAAGCGATGATTAATCCAGGTCATATTCCAACTGTTATATGTGATAATGAAGGACCTTTATTAAACTATCAAATGTCATATGATCACCTTATAAAGTGGGGTACTGATATTCATGTAGAAGCTGAACCTTATGAAGAGGGAAGACCAGCCGTTATTATATCTTCAAGTGGAACAACTGGTGAACCTAAGCCAATTGTTCATACTGATGCACATATTAATTTTGCGGCGCGGAGAATGATGTATAGTAATTATCCTCTTGATAAAGACCATATTGTAATGCTTACAATTCCTCCTCATATTGGCCTAGGGCTTATTACAACTCTATATACTAATTTAATATCTGGAGCTAAAATTGCTTCAATTCACTGTAATGGCCCAGAGGATTCTATGAATCAAGTTGTTGGCTTTTTACTAAATTATAAAGAAGCTGCTGCTAAATTATTTGGTAATCCTGACTTACGTTTAGTTATCTTTGGCGCGCCAATTCACGTTAGAGTTATCGCAAGTGTAGATGCTATAAATGACTTATCATTCTTAGATGGTTTCTTAGCTGCTGGTTCAAAAATTTCTGAAGAAGAATTAAAAGAGTTTGATAAAATTTATGCCGCTAAAGGCTGTAAGTGCCCAATTAGTAATGGTTATGGTCAAAATGAAATGGCCGGTGCTGTTGCTATTAATGATCAACTATATAATTTAAATGGCGCTGCAGGGTTCCCGGTTATTGGTACTGAGGTATTAGTTATTGATGAAAAAACAGGCGAGTTACTTCCTCCAGGCGTACAAGGTAAAATAATTGAAAAATGTAATTCAGCTTTTCTAGAATATTATGGTATGCCTGAGAAAACTGAAGAAGCCTGGATCGACTTTAATGGCGATAAATACTTTGATACCAAAGATTTAGGATTTATTAATGAAGATGGTTTCTTATTTATAACGGGAAGAACTTCAAGAGTTTTGGTTAAATTCGATACTAAAATATCGCTTGACAAGATTGAACAAAAAGTAAGAATGTTGCCATTTATAAAAGATTGTGCAGCTATTGCAAGTGGTGTTGGTGGTTCAGTAGAAAAACTAATATTATTTATTGAACCTACGGAAGATGCTGTTAATCTAACTGTTGATGACTTTAATGCTGAATTAGCTAAAGGCGAGTGTCTTGGTGAACTAGAAATGCCTGATAAAGTTGTTATAATGCCAATTCCCTATATGACTAACAGTAAAATTGATTATCAACAACTTAAAGGTTATACTGAAGATATATCAAGAACAAGAAAAGATAAATAACAAAATTAAAGTTGTAAATATTAATGTTATGTTTTACAACTTTTTTATTGTAATAAGTAAAAGTATTTGCTAATATATTTACAATAAAGAAGGCGAAAAAAGTGGATTATTCAAGCTATATTGATATGCTTTATAGAAGACAAAACTATAATGCCCAAGATATTCAAAAAAATTTAGTGTCTCGAGAATATTATGAAAATATCGTGTTAGGGGTTGCTAAAGTTTTAAAGGAAAATCCCGATGCTTCTTTAAATGAACTTAGAAATATATTAATTAAAGACGGGCAAATAGAAGAGAAAATTAGAACGTTTTGCATAATTAATAAGAAAGCTCCAGGAATGGTATTATCCGTTCGTACAAATAACTATTATCATGATTTTAGTGCGGGTAATAAACAGGAAGTAGCGTATCAAGATGGAAAAGCAATACCTAGTGTTGAAGCAATGAATAATGATGATATCTTTGATTTAGCTTCTGTTACTAAACTTTTCACGGGCATAGCTACCCTTAAATTAGTTGAACTTGGCTTAATTAATTTAAATGATCAAGCTACAAAGTTTGTTCCCCAATTTACTAATTTAAAAGGTACTACAATATATGATTTATTAACCTATAAGCCAATTAAAACAGATGTAAGAATTGATTCTGCAAAATCCCAAGCTGAAGCTGAAAAGATTTTATTTTCAGCTAGTGAAAAAGAAGTTGGCTTTGGTCAAGGTCGATATAATGATTTAGGTGCTATGATTTTAAAATATGTAGTTGAAAGTGTAACTACTATGCCATACTATGACTTTTTAAAGAAGTATATTCTTGATCCTCTTGGGATGAGTGATACTTTAGTAACTTTTGATGATAAACAAAAAAGTCGGGTTGTGTCTACTAATGGTGATATTCGCATAAGTAAAGATGGTAATATTACCGAAAGAACTTATATAGATAGAGGAGTATCTTCTGATGACAAAGCCAGAATTCTTGGCCAACCTTATGGTAATCTAACAGGCCATGCTGGCTTATTTTCGACAGCTCAAGACATGGAAAAGCTTACTCAAGGCTTTATCGCATCAAGTTTTATAAGCTGTGCTTTAAGAGATGAAATGGCTAGAAATCACACGGGCTATTTATATACTAAACCTACAGGAACAAGATGGGCTACGCAATTTTTGGGAATGCTATGCTATGCTAAAAACCCAGTTTCTGATTTAACAGAAGTAGTTCATTCTTTAAGTGGAAATTCATTTGCGGCTCAAGGTTGGTCAGGAACATATTATACCGTTGATCCTCTTAATGGCATAGGGGTATTTATTGGCTCAAATAGAACCCACAATAGAGTTTCAATCAATGGCCAAAGGGATAATGTTACTATTGGTCCTATGGGTGAAAAATATATTATTTTACCTAATGGTAGAAAAGTAATAGATAGCTCTAGATTTGTTTGTGATATGAATTATATAGTTTCACCTGCCGTTGAACTTGCCTTAAAACTTAAGATAATGGAAGATATCGTAAATGCTCGTGACTTAGATCCTGAAGAAGAACATAGCAAAGTAATGTAGATATTAAAACCCCGCGGGCTTTTTTTGATGCCTTGATAATTTTTTTAATATGAGATAAAATTATAATAGGTGGTAGTATGTTAGGAACAGTACAAACAGTAATTATCCTTTTTTCAGCAATTTACTTATTATTAATATTTCTAATATTTATAACTAAAAAGAGAATTGCTAATACTGAATCTTCAATATATCGCAATCTTATCGTTATTAATTTATTTACGATCTTGCTTGAAATTTCGCTGTTCTTTTTATCGAAAGTAATATTTATGAAAGCACCTTGGGATATATATGCAACACCAATTGTCGAGGGTGTCGATCCTAGCAAAAAGTTTATTTTCTTGATGATTAGTAAAATATTTATTTCTTTGGTTATCCTATGGTTTGTTAATATTTTTAAATACATCTTTTATTTGTGTCATAAAAATTCCATGAATAATGTTAAAATTAAAAAAATATTTAATATAATAAGTATTGTCTATATTTTTGTAATAGCTATTGTTTTATTATTGCCAATTGAATATGTTGTAACCCAAACTACAGGAAGTGCTGATGGCCCTGCCGTTAAGTTTGCTATGGTATGGATTGTCTTTATATTATTTACTATCTTATTTTATATATTGGCTAATTTCAAGAAACTTGAAATTAAAAAAATGATTCCCTTAGTAACTCTTATTTTACTTATGGCTATTGCTATCGTTATTCAAATGAAATTCCCAGAATTATTAGTATTTAATCCTGTTATAACTTTTATTACAATTTTTATGTACCATACTATTGAAAATCCTGATTTAAAAGTTATTAATGAATTATATCGCAACAAGGAATTAGTTGAACAAAACTATGAAGATAAATATAATTTCTTATTTGAAATAACGGGAGAAGCTAAAAGACCTTTAAATGATATTAATAAATTATGTGGTGAATTAAAAAAAGAAGATGATCCTCTTGTAATGAAACAAGGCCTAATGCTTATTAATAATATGGTATCACAACTTAATTTTACAATAAATAATATTCTTGATATATCAATGATGGATGCTCATAAAATAAAATTTATTGATACTAAATATGATTTAGGCAAGTTTTGTAATGATATTGTTACTCAAATAAAAGCTAATTTAACTAGTAGTCTTGAACTTAAGGTATCTTTACCTAATAAAATGCCTATTTTATATGGTGATTATCTTAAATTAAGACAAATATTATATTCTTTAATTATTACTCCTGCTCGTGATAAAAAGAATTCGGTCATTCAATTTAAAGTTGATTTGATTGAAAGATTTGATGTATGTAGAGTAATATTTACTATTATTGCAGATAAAAGTAATATCTCAATTGAAGATATAAATAATATATTAAGTGCCACGGGAGAATTTAGTCAAAATGATTTATATAACTTAGAGAAAAAAGAGTTAGATATGGTTTTATGTCAAAAAGTTATTAAAGTTATGGGTGGCAATCTTATGATTAAATCTAATAAGACTGGTACGGAAATAAAATTAGTTATTGATCAAAAAACTTATCAAGATAATAGTGATAATATATTAGCTAAATATTTAGATGAGTATATTGAACGTAAAAGAGTCCTTATTATTACCCAAGATAAGCAATTAGTTGATACCATGAAAAAATATTTAGATAAAAATACTTATTCTGTATTTAGTTATCTTTATGGTAAAGATGCTATTGATCGGATTAAATTAGGCCGAAAATTTGATTATATATTTGTTTCCGATAATATGAATAAAATGAGTGGTTTAGAAGTATTAAAAGAGTTAAAAGAAATTACTAATTTTAATACGCCAGTATATATTTTAATTAATAGCAATAATGAAAATTTAGGTAAACATTATATAGAAGAAGGTTTTACTAATTACGTAATTACTGATGATTTAGCTAATAACTTAGAGGAGATATTAAAGATTTAGGGAACGTTTTGTTTCCCTTTTGCTTTTTGATATGATATAATGATTTAGAATAAAGAGGTGTGTTTTTGATGTTTGGTAAAATTCTTTATATAAGTGATAATGTTGCCCATGTTCAAAATTTAAATACTGGTAATGAGACTGCCGATTTAATGAACCTCCATGTTATTTTTGAAAGTAATGATCAAAGAATTCTTGGCGAAATCACAGAAATTAATGCTGATGTTATAAAAATTCGTTTTTTAGGTGAATATCAAGGCGATAAATATATTAATGGTGTTTTAAGAAAACCGTTATTATCCTCAAGTATAAGGGTTATAAATACTAATGAGTTAATGGCTTTAGTAGGTGAATATAGTGAAAATAGTTTTATCCTTGGGCAAAGTGCTATATATCGTCAATTTACTGTTTGTCCAAATATTAATGATTTATTTTCTAACCATTTATGTATCTTTGGTAATTCCGGTTCAGGTAAATCATGTGGAGTATCAAGAATAATTCAAAATATTTTTGAAAATAAGTATGCGGCAGCCAAAAATGCTAATTTCTTTTTCTTTGATGCATACGGAGAATATAAAAATGCTTTTTGTAAATTACAAGAAATTAATTCCGAGTATTGCTATAAATTTATTACAACTAATCCTCAAGAAGAAAGTGATGAAAGACTTGCAATACCCGTAAATTTATTGACACTTGATGATTATGCTTTACTTTTACAAGCTAATACGCACACCCAACTGCCAATTCTAGAAAAAACCTTGAAGCTAGCAAAGATATTTGCTACTGATACTGAGGAAAGCCATGCTTATAAAAACCATCTTATTGCAAAAGCTTTAATAGCTATATTATTTAGTAGTTCAACAACGGCTCAAAAGAAAAATGAAATATTTACGATTATTGAAACTTGTCATACTCCTGAATTTAATTTTGATACAACAATTCAAGGTTTAGGGTATACAAGAAGCTTTAGTGAATGTTTTGAAATTGATTCAAATGGTTATTTTGGTGAATCAGTATTAATAACAGAATATATTTTAAATTTTATTAATGAAGATTTAGAGAATATTGAACCTGATTCTAAAGCATATTATTCTTTAAAAGATTATGCTAAAGCTTTAGAGTTTTGTCTTATAAGCGAAGGATTTTTACATAATGATACTTTAATTGATGAAGCATCTATTTTAAGAGTTAGAATTAATACCATAGCAGGAGGGATAGTAGGAACTTATTTTGTGGGGGATAAATATGTTTCTAATACGGAATTTATTGATAATTTAAAAAGCATAAAGGGTCGTAAAGCCCAAATAATAAATATTAATCTTGAAGATATTGATGATGTTTATGCTAAAGTTATAGTTAAAATATTTTCTAAATTCCTATTTGAATATGCTAAAGGTTTAAAAGAAAGAGCTACGATGCCATTCCATCTTTTTTTAGAGGAAGCCCATCGTTATATTCAAAAAGATAATGATACATTCTTACTTGGCTATAATATTTTTGACCGGATTGCTAAAGAAGGACGTAAATATGGTGTTATTCTTGATATTATTTCCCAAAGACCGGTAGAAATATCTGAAACCGTTATTGCTCAGTGTTCTAATTTCTTAATATTTAAAATGACTCACCCTTTGGATATTAAATATATTGAAGAAATGCTCCCTAATATGTCATCTGATGTTATGGAAAAATTAAAAACTTTGCAACCCGGAACTTGCGTAGCTTTTGGCACAGCCTTTAAAATCCCCATGATATGTCGTTTGGAAATGCCTAATCCAACGCCTTACTCATCTAGTTGTGATGTAAGTAATTGTTGGCATCAAAATATTACGGTTGTTGATAGTGCACCTTTAGAACAAGATATTTCTAAATCTAATCAAGGGGAAGTAGCACCCTCATTAAATAGTGATTTTACAACGGCAGTTAATATACCAAGTCCGGAAAATCAGGCTATATAAATTATTGAATAAGGAAGTGAGATAAAATGAATAATGAAGTTAATAATACTACTAATACTGATACTAGTAATCAAAATAATAATTTAGGATATAACATTCCTACTAATGCTGATAATAATCAAGTTAATAATGTTATTAATAATATGAGTAGCAATGAAATTAATAATCCTAATATAGGGTATAATGTTATTCCTAATGACAATCCGCCGATTAAGAAGGGAAATAAGAAAAAATGGCTCTTTATTATCGGAGGAATATTACTTTTAATAATTGCTTTTATAATTGGCTATAATCTTTTAAAGAAAGATAAACCAAAGCATAATCCTCTTTTTGAAGAAGATACTTTAATTAAAGTTAAAAAAGATGATAAATATGGTTATATAAATACGGAGGGTGAATTTGTTATAAAGCCAATTTATATTGAAGCTGATGATTTTAATGGCGATTATGCGGTAGTTAAGATAGCTCCTAAAGATGATAAGGAAATGCCTTATAAAGTTATAAATAATAAAGGCGAAATTAAAGCGGAGGTGGCCTCTTTATATAGTATTGAATATTATCCCAAAGAAAATGTTTGGCTTATAAATGAGGCTTTATATAATAGTTCACTTAAAAAATTATCACCTGATAATGTTAAGGTTTTGGACTTAATTGATGGCTACTTAAAATGGGAAAATAAAGATGGCAAATCCGCAGGAATTATGAATACTGAAGGCAAAATTGTCTATACTTATAAGTTTAAAGATGGCGAATATTCTTTGCGGATAACGCCATCAGTTACTGATAAGACACTAAAGGAAAGATATTGTATTGTAACTATTGATTATGATAAAAATGAAATTGTTAACTGTGATACCGGTAAAGTAGTATATAAATTAACTAATGAAAATATTGCCAATCAAGATAATAATATATTTAAGACATATGAGGATAGTTCATACAACTACAAATCATTAATATATATTCAAGATGATAAAATTGCTTATGAAACTAATGATAAAAATGTCAGAATGTCCTATAACTTACAAGGATATGTCATAATTGATGATGGAGGTAAGCGTTCATATCTAAACGTAGAAACCGGCAAAATAGGTAGTGATATGCCTAAAGATTTAAATAATGATGAATTAACAGAGTGGGAACTTCTCACTGGTATAACTAAAAAGAAATGCGATGATGGCTATGGTCTTGTTAAAAATAATGATGAAGTTCTCGCGTGTAAATGGGATAAAATTGAATATTTAGATAATGATTTATATGAATATTTACTTTCTAAAGATAAAAATTATGTTATAGCGCAAAAAGATGATAAGACAAGTATTATTAATTTAGATAATGGCAAAGTAGTTAAAGAATTTGATACTATATCACTTACTATTAATAATGAAAGTACCTTTATCTATTATTATGATGTGGCTACTAATAAAAAAATAATTTATAATCTTGTGACGGAAAAGTCATTAAAAAGCGAAGTGGAAAGTTATATTGATCCTTATGCAAATTATGTAGTTATTAAAGATAATAATAAAAGATATTATTACAATACTGATTTTAAATTGATATATGTTGAAAATGCGTAATATAAAAATGAGGAGTTGATTTTATGGTTTGTCCTAATTGTGGAAATGATTTAAATGAAGGCGAAGATGTTTGTGCTTTTTGCCATTATAATGTAAAAGTTTCATCTACTGTGGTAGAAAAAGAACCTGATGAAAATATGGTAGTTGCCAATAATACTGTGCCTGAAGATCAACAAAATAAAATAAAAAAATTTGATAAAAAATGGTTATTGCTAGGTCTTCTTATTGGCATAATAGTGATAGTAGTCATTATCTGTGTGGTTATCTTTAAGCCATCTACAAAGAATGAGAAGTTTAGTTGGAATGAGAACTATCCTGATTATAATTTGGCATATGTAACGCAGTCTACTATTAAATTAGGAGTTAATATTCCGGCTGATGCCAATTTAGATAATTTAAAATATTCGGTAGCTTGTGGTGAAATTGAAAACAACGGCCCTGAAGTAGTATGGGATTTAACACAGGCAACAGGAAAATGTAAAATTACCGCTACTTATAAATCTAACGAAATTACTAAAGAATTTACCGTTATGCCTTTTGAAATGTCTGAAAATCCCCTTACTTTAGAAGAGAAAATTGATTTAGATTCTGATGAAGATTTAGATTTTGATACTTTAACTAATAAGCAAGAAAAAGAATATGGCACTGATCCTACTTTAGCAGATACCGATTTAGACGGCCTAGAGGATGCTTATGAACTTAATACTAGTAAGACGGACCCTAACAAAAGCGATACTGACGCGGATGGCTTAAGTGATTATGATGAAATTGAATTAGGCTTAGATCCATTAAAAGTTGACTCGAAAAATGATGGCGTAAAAGATGGTCAAAGAACTTTAAGTTATGAATATGATGGCGAGGGTATAAAGCTTAATATTTCTGGTAAAGGCAATATTGCTAGTGTTGTAGCTCAAGTAAATCCTAATACTAAAATTAGTGGTAAAAAAGGTTTAATAGATAATTTATATACACTATATACCGAGGGTAATATCGAAAAAGCCACAGTTACTATAACGTATAGTGATGATGATTTAACTAAATACGGCTTAAACGAAGATAATTTATCAATATATTATTATAATGAAAAATCTGCTAAATATGAAAAAATAGCTACAACTATTGATAAAGAAAATAATACTTTACAAGCGGAATTAAAACATTTTTCCAATTATGTAGTTGGTGATTCATCTCTTGTAAAGGAACAAGCTACAACCCAAATATTATTTATTTTAGATAATTCTTGGAGTATGTATAGTAATGCACAATATAAAAAAATAACCGGCGAAGAATATTCAGGAGGTTTATTCGGCGATGTTAAATTAGATGGTTTTGATGAAGCAGGTGTAAGATTTACTTTAACAAGTAATTTAGTATCTAAATTAGCCTCTAAAAATTATGAAATGGGCTTGTCAGAGTTTAGAAGTGATTATGCAAATGCCTCGGCAATAGGAACAGATCCAAAAACAATTAAATCAACCTTAAGTGGAATGAATGGTAAATTCATTACTAGTAGTGCAGGGACAAATATTGGTAATGCTTTAACAAATGGTATTAAGGAATTTTCAAAAGATAGCGATAATAGATTTATTGTAATTTTAACTGATGGGCAAGATGACTCATTAGCAAGTAAAACCGAAGATATAATTGAAGATGCTACTGAAAATAATGTAAAAATATGTTCAATAGGTTTTGGGGGAAGTGCATATAATACGGAATTATCTAATATTTCTAATGGTACAGGGTGCAAGTTCTTCTCATCAAGTGATGTTAATGGGTTGACTGAACTATTTGAAACCGTTGGCGCCGAACTTGATGATGATTTAATAGATATTGATAATGATGGTGAAACCGATGGCTTATTACTTGCCGATAGTGGTTTTGTTGTAAATCGGGATGGCTTTTCCTTTGATAATTACGGAACCAACTTATCTCCTAAGGGACACTGTTTCGGTATGGCTACCTTTGCAGAACTATACTATAAAAAGGTGTTACCACTAAGCTTGGATTCTAAAAATGTTGGGAAGAGTTCTTCTCCATCATATGCTTATGATTTTTCTAATACTTATTTTAAAAATTATAGTAATTTATATGATTATAAATTAAAAACCGATGACCTTAAATACTATTTTGGCTTTGAGGCCTTTGGGCAAAAAACACCATCCGATTTTTATATTCTCAAAAATGATTTGCTCGCCTATAATGAACCTTATAAAAAAGAAATCGAACAAACAGGTATATATGATATAACAATAGATGATACTGATTTAACAAAAGAAGAACAAATAAAAAGATGGGGGGTAAATTATAAGAAAGACGAAAAAGCTGTTTTAAACGAAGATAAAATGCAAAATAGCGCTATAGATAATGATGATAAGCAATTATTTAATGCTATATATGCTAGTTTTATCAAACAAGAGCAAGATAGTTACTATGCTTCTTCAAGTAATTTTACTTTATGGGCTCGAAATTTCATTGGCACAGAATCAATTGGCTACACTGGAGGAGATGGCTTTATAAATATTGTTAAAACAAGATTACAAGATCATGACCCTTTAGTAATGGGAGCTTCCTTTAGTGGCGGATTACATGCTATAAATGCCATTAGTTTAATTCAGGATATAGACAACCCTAATTACTATTATATAGGCGTATATGATAATAATTATCCGGGTGAAAAACGGTATGTTGATGTCGAATGTAAAAAAGGTAAATGCTATACAAAAGCCAATTCTTATTACACAAATTCTAAAGAACCTATTAGAGTAACTCCATCATTAGAATATGATTTAAAATATTTTACAAATTAAAAGGGCTAATATTAAGTATAGCCATGTCAAATTAATGAATAACTATTTATTATATAAAAGATATTTGTTATAATTAAATTACCTAGATTGAGGTTTATAGTAATATAAAACCGACAATGATAGAAATAAGGGAATCTAATTGATTTACGGTGTAGAAGACTTATCCATTAAGTGAATAAGAATCCTAAAGTAAGTCATGTGATGCCCACCTGCGTTAGGCGGGATTTTATCATACATAAACCACTCTAGGTTTTTATTTAGGACAAAAATATGTACGAAAGATTATCTAATATATTTCCTGATAAGGGTTTAGAAAAATTACATAAAGCTAATATCTTACTTGCAGGGGTAGGAGGTGTTGGCTCTTTTTGCTTTGAAACTCTTATTAGAAGTGGAATATTAAATATTACAATTATTGATTTTGATGTTTATGAAAATAGCAATTTAAATAGACAACTTCACAGTAAGGAAAGTAATATAGGTAAGAAAAAAGTTGCTGTTTTAAAAAAAGAAGCTTTAAGCATTAATAAAAACCTAAATATTAAGGTTATTGACGCTTTTATAGGTGAGAATTCTAATATTGATATCACGGGTTATGATTATATTATTGATGCTGTTGATAATATAAATGCTAAATGTTATTTAATTGCAAAGGCTTTAGAAAATAACCAAAAAATTATTTGTGCCATGGGTATTGCCAAACGCAAAGAACCAAGCAAAGTTAAAGTTACAACCTTAGATAAAACTTTTGGCGATCCTTTAGCTAAAAAACTTCGCTATGAGCTTAAAAAAAGAAATATAAAAGATAAAATAAAAGTTGTCTTTTCTGAAGAAAAACCTCTTGCTAGTAAGACATTATCATCATATATGGCTGTTACCGCTTATGCCGGAATTTTACTAGCCGATACCGTTATAAAGGACATAATAAATGAATAATATAGAAAAAATTAAAAATCCCGCGTTTATAAAAGATTTAAGCAATGAAGAATTGATAGAACTTGCTAAAGATATTCGTACGTTTATTATCACTAACGTTGCTAAAACTGGAGGCCACTTGTCCTCTAATTTAGGTGTAGTAGAGCTTACAATTGCTTTGCTTAAAGTTTTTGATGTGAATAATGATATTATATTATTTGATGTTGGTCATCAAGCCTATCCCTACAAAATATTAACGGGTAGAGCTAAAGAATTTAGTAGCTTACGCCAAAAAAATGGCTTAAGTGGCTTTCAATCCCTAAAAGAAAGCAAATACGATAACTATGAGACGGGCCATAGTGGAACATCAATATCCGCGGGAGTTGGTTTTGCAATTGCTAGTAAACTTGATAATGCAAAACGTAATGTAATATCGATAATAGGCGATGGCTCTTTTTCTAATGGCCTTTCCTATGAAGCTCTTAACCATTTAGGAGATATTAATGTTAAGCAAATCATTATCTTAAATGATAATCAAATGAGTATTTCGCCCAATGTAGGTGCTTTACATAATTTACTTGATAATATTCGAAGTGCTAAAGGCTATAAAACCGTTAAAAATGATGCTAAAAATACTTTGAAGAAAACCGCTTTTGGTAAATATATTTTTAATAAATTAAATGATTTTAAAAATAGTATTAAAAGAATTCATGTTAAGCAAGGTTCGATGTTTGAAGATCTAGGTATAAAGTATTTTGGCCCAATTAATGGTCATGATTATAAAGAATTACTTAAATATTTAGAAATTGCTAAAAATACTGAGGGGCCTGTTTTATTACATATTGTAACCAAAAAAGGACAGGGGTATCTTCCCGCAGAAAATGATAGTGAAGGGCGATATCATGGCGTAAGTCCGTTTGACCCGCAAACAGGAAAGGTCTTGGTTAATACTAATTTGCCTTCTTATAGTGAAATAGTAAGTTCATATGTATATAATTATGCTCGTAAAGATAAAGATATTATATGTATTACGCCTGGTATGTGCTATGGCTCAAAACTAGAAGTAATTAAAGAGAAAATTTCTAAACAATATATTGATGTAGGGATTTGCGAAGAACACGCTTTGGTTATGGCTAATACCTTAGCTTTAGCAGGTAAGAAACCAATTGTATTTATTTATTCTACCTTTATGCAAAGAGGAATCGACGCAGTTATTCATGATATTGCCCGTTGTGAAAGTGGGGTAACGATATGTATTGATCGAGCAGGTTTTGTCGCCGGAGATGGTTCATCTCATCAAGGACTTTTTGATATTCCTTTACTTTACTGTGTACCTAATATTATTATAGCTCAGCCTCATAATGCCAAAGAAGTTAATGATTTATTAGCCACTTCTTTAAAAAATAAAAAACCTTTTATTATTAGGTATCCTAAAGATCATCTTAAATATGATTATGCGCAAGGCAAAATATTAAAAGTTGGTTCATGGGAAGAGATAAAAGATGGTACTGACGCCATTGTTATAAGTTATGGGCCTTTTCTTACCAAGGCTTTAAATGTAGCCGAAAAACTGGCCAAAGAAAAAGTAAATATTAAAGTTATTAATGCTCGTTTCTTAAAACCTTATGATAAAGAAATGTTTAAAAAACTAACGGAAATGAATATTCCTATTATAGTTTATGAAGAAAGCTATGTAATAGGCTCATTAGGAAGTGTTTTAGCAGTTGATAGTCAAGAACTAGGCTTTAATAAATTATCAATTATGGGCGCTAAAAATGTCTTTTATGAGACAGCTTCTAGAGAAGAACTTATTGAAGAGGCTCATTTAACAGAAGAAGACTTATATGAACATATAAAAACAAGGCTTAAATAAAAGCCTTATTTTTTGTTGATAAGAAAATCCGCTAAGAAATGGGCATCTTTTTTGCCATCGACTATATCATTTATTAAGTAGATGAGAGGAATATCAATATTCTTTTCATTTAATAAATTAATAACTGTCTTTAAAGCATAATATCCTTCTACCGTATTTTTCTCTAAATATTTATTTACTTCTTTAGGATCTTTAGTACTGCCAATTATATAACCAAAAGAGTAATTACGACTTTTTTTAGACATACTAGTCATAAGTAAATCGCCAACGCCGGCAAAAGATAAAACAGTGCGTCCTTTACCTTTTAAAAGTCTAATTAAATGTTTAATATCATGTAAAGATTCATTAATAAGGAAAGCTTGGGTACTTTCCGAATAACCAAGGCCTGAGAGAATGCCTGAAGCAATGGCAATGATATTTTTAACACTACCACATATTTGAATACCAATAATATCACTAGACTTTCGAAGTTTTAGCGCAGGACCACTTAAAGCATTAATGATTACTTTAACTGTCTTATTATTAGTTCCCGCAATAGCTAAAGCTACAGGTTCATTATTAATAACATCAATAGCAAAAGTTGGCCCAGATATAACAGCGATATTTTTAGTAGGTAATATATTTTTAATAATATTAGATAATAGTTGCCCGCTTTTTTCTTCTATGCCTTTACTAGCAATACAAATAGGGGTGCCTTTTTTATAAAAGGGTAACATACTTTTAGCCACACTTGATACATACTTAGAAGAACAAGTTATAAAAATAATATCCGGATCTTTTAAAGCCTCTTGAATTGAACCAGTTATTTTAATATTATTAGGTAAATCATAAGTTTCAATAATTGATTTTAGATTACCAGTTTTATTATATTCTTGAACTTTTGTATCATCTTCACTCCACATTGTAATTTCATGGTTATTTTTAGCTAAACAACTAGCAATAGCAAGGCCAAAAACACCTGTTCCTATTAATGATATTTTCATTTTTTACCTGTCCTTTCTTTATATATCTTATTTAAGTTATTTTCGACATTATTATCCTTAGGAATATAATATTTATGATCTTTAATATCATCGGGTAAATATTGCTGAATAACATAACTATTGTGATATTCATGCGGATACTTATAATCTTTAGAATTGGTTTTAATATGATTAGGAATTTTTTTGCCATGCCCCATATTAATATCTTCCATAGCTCTATTTAAAGCCATATTAGTACTATTACTTTTAGGTGATAAAGCCATTTCAGTAACAATATAGGCAAGGGGAATTCGAGCCTCAGGTAGCCCAACTCTTTCAGCAGCATTAATAGCACTATCAAGCCTTGGCCCAATACCTGGATTTGCTAAACCAATGTCCTCATAGGCAATAACGGATAATCTTCTTTCAATAGAATCCAAATCTTCCATTGTCAAAAGTCTGGCTAAATAATAGATACTAGCATCAACATCAGAACCTCTTATAGATTTTTGTAAAGCCGATAACATATCATAATAAGCATCATCATTACCATCAAGATAAATATTAGGTTTACTATTTATTTCTTTAAGAATATCAACTGTAATTTTATGATTATTACTACTATAATAAGCTATTTCAAGAAGATTTAATGCACTACGTAAATCGCCACAGGCATAAGTAGCAATATATTTAGCCGCATCTTTAGTTAAGGTTGCCCCATCTAAAAAGGTAATAGCTCTTTTAAGTCCTTTAATAATGTCAGTTTCATTAAGTTCATGTAATTCAAAAACTTGACATCTACTTCTGATAGCAGGATTAACTTTCATATATGGATTAGAAGTTGTAAGGCCAATTAAGATAATTGAACCATTTTCCACATAGGGTAGTAATAAATCTTGCTTATCTTTATTCATCCGATGAATTTCATCAATTATTAAGATAAGATCATCAAAGCCTTGAGCTTTTTCAATTGCAGCTTCAAAATCAGCTTTATTATTAACTACCGCATTTAAAGATACAACTTCTTTTTTACTTTCTTTGGCAATAACTCTAGCAAGGGTTGTTTTACCAGTCCCAGGTCTACCATACAAAATTAAAGAAACCATCTTATTATTTTCAATTAAGTTTCTTAGAATTTTGCCTTTACCTACTAAATGTTCTTGACCTAGTATTTCATCTAATGAATTAGGTCGCATTTTATCTGCCAAAATTTCCATTTTTACCTCGTGATAGTATTATATCACAATTGACTTTATTATGGTATGGGTGTAGAATACTAGACATAAAAAAGGAGTATATTTATGGATTTATATGAGCTTGGCACCGTTATTATGGGCGATGTAAAAAGTACTATTGAGAAACAATATCATGTTACATTAGATGATGATAATACTAAAGATACTATTAATTTACTAGATAGCGAAGGTAACGTAATGGTTATAAATAATGCCTTGTATAGAATTTCGGTTGCTAATATTACCAAACACAACATAATTAATTATTATTATTTTAAAGATATTGGTCTAATATTCACTTATTATAAATTTCAAATGACTGAACAGGGAACTTTAAATATTATTCAGGGTAATTGTTTAAGAGATAGCAGAACAAATTTATTTGCTAATATCGTATGTGGGACTACAATAAGTGGCCTTGATAAATGTACTCTTGAAGGTTTAATTAAATGGCCATACCCTTTTTATGGACCTTATTTTGAAGATACGATCAAGTTAATCCAAACTTTGGGAGGGCAAATTTCCGAACTACCTGAACCAGAAGCTGAGGAAAATATTTCGGCAGATGGAATTTATACCTCTCTAATTGCTTTAGCGGATAACCTTGAAAAGAAATTAAATGTCGACCAATCTAGATAAATGTGTTTATCTAGATTTTTTTTGTTATAATTTAGATAGTGATGAATAATGAATAATAAATATATAATGAAATATTTAGATTATCTAAAATATGAAAGAAAACTTTCAATAAATACTTATGAATCTTATCAATATAATCTTGAAAAGTTTCAGACTTTTTTTACAAATAAAGATATTTTAAAACTTACCACTGATGAAATAAGAAATTTTTTATATGATGAAAGTGTATCCGCAAGAACGAGAGCTCATTACTTAACCGTAATTAATTCTTTTTATGGCTTTTTGCTTGACAATAAAATAATTACTAAAGTGCCTACTCAAACTATTAAATTACCTAAACTTGAAAAAAAGCTTCCGGAATTTTTAACTATCGAAGAAGTCGATAAACTTCTTAATATTACGCCTTTAAAACCTACTGACTATCGTAATATTGCAATGCTTGAAACTTTATATGCAACTGGGCTTCGGGTAAGTGAATTAGTTAATCTAGAGCTAAGTAATATTGATTTTGATGATTGTATAATTAGAGTCTTTGGTAAGGGTAGTAAAGAAAGAATAGTTCCGATAAATGATTCGGCTAAAGACGCCTTAAAGACTTATATTGATGACTATCGCGATTATCTATTAAGAGATAAAAGTAGTTCCTTTGTATTTATTAATAACTTAGGTACGAAAATAACCAGACAAGGCTTTTTTAAAATATTAAAAAAAGTATGTCGAGAAAATGGTATTGATAAACACGTATCTCCGCATACTTTAAGACACTCTTTTGCTACCCATCTACTTAATAACGGGGCAGATTTAAGAGTTATTCAAGAACTTCTTGGCCATAGTAATATCACTACAACGGAAATCTATTCTCATATATCTAATCAAAAGGTACATGATGATTATCGTTTCCATCCAAGAAATGATCAAGAATAATTAATTATTTTGCACTTGATTTAGCATTGCTTCTGGCATTTGATCTGGCATTAGATCTAGCATTAGAATTAGCTCTGGCATTAGAGTTAGCTCTAGCACTACAGCGAGAATTACTTCTTGCTTTTGCTCCAGCAGCATTTGCGCGTGCTTTACTATTATTCATATTACCTCCTACAAATAGTATGGATAGTATTTAGTAATATATCATGGAAATTATTGGCACTATTTAAGAAAGATTATTAGAGCCAAATATTTGCTCACTATTTGCAACAAAACTATCATGGAAATAAGTAACATTACTTGCCCAAGTAGTAATGGAATTATAATATGAAGATAAAGTAGGGTCATTAGGATTATTATTTATTTGATATATTAAATTTGTATCGCCAAATACATACTTACTTGCAAGTTCATAAATACTTTGTAGACCAAAAGCTTCATAGCGCTTTAAATTACGACAATGGGCTATAATTCCGGCCTCTGGGCTGATATATGAATAAAAGCCATTACTACCACGTAAACCGCCAAAATTATTTTGATTTTGGGCTAAAGAGCTTGTAAGACTACCGGTTTCGAGATAAGTTATTCCTAATACCCAGTTTTTATCAATTTGAAGTAAATCACATATATGACCTAAAAACTGTTCAAAGCTTTCGCCATTTGTAAGTTTTTTATCTAAGGGTAGGGTAGTAGGCGTGTAATCTTCCATGAAATAGTCTAAAGAATAACCATAGTCTTGTAAAGGTATAGCTAAATTATCTTTACTTAGCTCATGAACAAAGATAAGACATGAAGCCTCTTTATTATTTAAATCATATTCAGTAGTCGGATTTATTTCTGTAAAAGAAGTAGCATAGTTATTAGTGATAGCTTTAGCAAAGTCGATAACTTTAGTAGCATTTAAATGAAAATAACCAGCATATGTTTTAAGATATTCATCATATTCATTAACTTCTTCGTAAGTCTCTTCGTTAGGCTCTTCTTGAGGTAAAGAACTCGTTAAATCATCCTCAGGGATAAACTTTTTAAAAAATAAAACGGCTTTACCAATATTAAAGGGCATAGCTATTGTTTCTTCGCTTGGCTTTTCTTTAGCTTGACTATCTGCAATTGCTACAACATTATCAGAATTATCCATTATCTTATTTTTATTATTTAAACTATATCCTATAGCCCCTATAATAAATAATATAGCCACTATCAAGGACGCATATCTTATATAAAGGGGATTATAATCTCTTTTAGAATCTTGATTTAAATATTTCTCCGTTTTAACTTTATCAATATTCTTTTTAAGTTTCCTAAACTCTTTACAAGCCATTAAATTTTTATCAATGGCTATAACTATTGTTGTTGGAACTTTTCTTTTACTTCTTAAGACAATTATTTTATTACTAGATATTATTGAATATTTATTAGCAATAAATTTTTTAATTATTTTCTTGTATTCACGATAGGTTATATTATGGGTTTCGTTGTTATTTATTTGCTTAACTTGTAAGTTATATCCATCATGATAAATAACATACTTTTTAGGCATTTATTTCTCCTCCATTAATTTTATTCATAAGATATTTATTAATGAATGTCCATTCTTCTTTTGAGGAAACATCATAAATTCTTATGGTATTATTTTCTTTTGGTTCATATTTACCTACTAAGATTTTTATTTTATTATTTATATTATCTTTCTTGGTATAAGCTATATAATGATTATCATTATTATGGAATACGGCGACGATTTTACCTTCGTGACGCACATTATTAGCATCCAAAAAGCTTATTATCATATTAACCAAAACCCCTTTTTGTAACGATTGCTCGTTACAAGCTCTATATTTTAACATAAACAACATAATTTAGCAAGTTTTGGCCTAGTTTAGCATATATTCTGTTATGAATATAAAGTTTGCTCTCTTATTATCATTTATCGCGGGACTTTCAACCGTTATAGGAGGATTATTTATCTTTATCCCTTTTAAAAAGGGTAGTAAAGATAAAATAATAGCGTTTTCCTTGAGCTTTTCCATGGTAATTATGATTGGCGTAAGTTTATTTGATTTGCTCCCCGAGGCAATAAAACAGGGTAGTAATAAAGTATTACTTTTAAGCTTAATTTTACCCCTTTTAGGAGTCAGTTATCTTCTTCTTAAGATAATTTATCATTTACTTAATAAAATTGATAATAAGTTATATAAATTAGGTATTTTATCTATGATAACTTTAATGATTCATAATTTTCCCGAAGGTATACTAACTTTTTTAAGTACTTATTTAAATACTAATTTAGGTATTAAATTAACTATTGCGATTGCCATGCATAATATTCCCGAGGGCATTGCTATAGCGGTACCTATATATTATGCTACAGGCTCTAAAACTAAAGCTATAGGAAAAACTTTCCTTTCTGGTTTAGCAGAGCCTTTAGGAGCTATTATTGCCTATATTTTCCTTGCTAAATACATTACACCTTTTGCAATATCAATTATATTAGTCATAGTAAGTGGTATTATGATTACTTTAGCTATTGAGGATATATTACCTGAGGCAGTAAAATATCATAATAATAAAGCAATCGTTTTGGGGATGTTAATAGGTCTTACTTTTATGATTATCAGTTTAATAATTTAATTAATAGTGTTATAACCCGAGTTTGACAGATAAAATAATAAAAAAACATCATTTTGCCTAGTATTTATAAGGCTTTGTGATGTTTTAATTTC
>CANQIK010000021.1 GCA_947624085.1 uncultured Bacilli bacterium | reverse complement strand
GTCTCACCCGCATAGCGGGTGGATTTAATCCACGACCTTATGGTCGTGGCAATTCTGATGAATTGCATATTAAAAAAAGTAGTACTCCACTACTTTTTCTTTGGTTTAATTCCTGGTGTAGGATTATATAAATATTTCTTTTTATCTTCAATAATCGATAATATAATTAAAAGCAAACTACTAAATAATAAGCCTCCTATAACATCGGAGAAATAATGAGCACCAAGATAGATACGCGATGTCATAATTAATAATACTATTATACTAAGGATACTTGAAAAAAAGATTTTATTACCTTTGGAAATACCTGATTTACATATAAGATAAATAATAAAGCCATAAAGTGAAGCACTAGCCATCGTATGTCCAGAAGGATATGAATAAGAACTTTCTAAGCCAATCGGCATATAAGATGGTCTTGGTCTTCTTATGATAATCTTAGTTACTTGATTTAAAATAGTTGATATTATAATAACCCCTGCCGTAGCAAAAGCAAAGTTCTGCTTTTTTTCATATAGTAAGAAAAAGAAAAAGATTGCTAAAGCTAAAACAATAATCCAAGTAGTACTTCCTAAAAAAGTAAATATCTGCATTACCTTATCTGTTGTTGCACTATAAAAATTAAGTAAAAAATCTCTAACAGCCATATCAACAGGTTTATAGACATCTAATATTACTAATACAGTATTAGTAATAAGTAAAACTAATAAAATAAAAGCGATAATATATTTTTTATTTTTCATGTTTCTTCTCTCCTACAAAAATAAATTCTCTTTGAATAACAAAATTAATTAAGAATATAATAGCATCAACAATAAACTTTATAGGAACTGTCTTGCTATCCGCAATACCAAAAGCATGAGCTAATAGATCAACACCTATAGCCGAAACAAACATTTGAATAATTACTAAAATGAAATATTTTATCAAAGAAGATTTATTTTTGTTTTTAAATACCATGCGCGCATTAATCGTAAAATTATAGATACTTGATAATACTCTTGCGAATAAAGTTGCTAAAATAATTGATAAACTTAAACTAGCAATTTCAATATTATGCCATGGTAATATTTTGATAAATAAAGCATAAAGCAAAATATCTATTACAAATGAAGATACGGAAGATAGAATGTATTTAAAAAATAATTTATAAATAGCTAAAGAATCTTTTAAAGGATTAAAATGACTCTCAGTATTACCATTTACATATATAGTTTCAATTTCAATTTCTCTAATAGGCACCTCTTTAGAAGTAGTATCTATTAATTGATTAGTTTCATATTCAAAACGATCACCCGCAGTAGTCATAAACTTAAGCATTACTTCTTTAGGAAGGCCACGAAGACCTGTTTGCGTATCACTAACTGATACACCAATAAATGCTTTCATCACCCCTCTTGTGGTTTTATTGCCAAAACGATTACGAGCAGGAACACCTTTTTTAGCAAAATTTCGACAGCCCATTATCAAACTATCAGGATATTGTAAAACTTCTTCGGCAACTTTCTTTATATCTTTAACACTATGTTGCCCATCGCTATCTGCGGTAACTACCCCTTTTAAATTAGGATAGTTTTCTAAAAGATAGTTAAACGCGTCTTTCATAGCTCGCCCTTTACCTAAATTAATATAGTGATGTAAAACAGTAATATCGTCTTTAGCTATTTTTTTAAAATAATCATCATATTCATCACGACAGCCATCATCATAAACTAAAATATTTTTAAATTCTTTTTTTAAGTTTTTCAAAAATGGCGTTAATATTTCTACATTAGGGTTAAGAGTTGGAATTATTATAAATATATCATCCATTTTTTACTCCACTATTGTTGTCATATTGATAACGCGATAAGCTCCATCATAATATACAAAATACATCATTTCATGAAATTTATCCGTTTTATCAAAAGCCGGATTTTCGCCATTAGACTGAATAGTCATATTCTTGTCTACTTCTACTTCTGCAGAAAAAGCATTATCATTATATATTGTTATATTAGAAACTTTTTGGCCCGTCATACTGTTCAAAGTATGAATAGAGGTAAATTGAATATCTACTTGCGTAGCCCAATTATAGCCTCTTTGATATAAATCTGTACCTTTAATTAAATTTTCCGCAAGATAATCAAAGCCCAAATTATGGTCATCGCCTAAATCCCAGGTTAAGAACTTACTCCAGTTGGTAGCAAAATCAATAGGATTGAAATTATCTTTAATATTTGACCCAGCTTCTTCTAAAGTATTAAATTTTTTAAAATCAGCAGCATAAAGATTAGTACCATCTTCAATAATATTTATTTTATTACCACTGGCATCTTTAACTTCAATTTTAGGTTCAAAAGTAAGACCAGTAATTTCATAGTGATTAAATTTAGGTAATTCAACTAAATCATATACCTCTGCAAATTCAGGAATAATACTGGTTTCTTTAATTTCTTTTTTATCAACTTTGATATCATTAATATATAAATCATAATTATCGGCAACTTCGACATTAACAGTATAAAGCCCCTTATCATCGTAAGTTTTAATATTATCAATATCATATTCATTATAAACTAGTAAACCTAAAGCGTGTTTTTCACCTAAATCTTTAAATTTAACCGTCAATAGTTTTTTATCATCAGCATAAATATCAAAAGTTAGTTTATCATCGGTTTTCTTATAAGATATCTTACTATTTGTAAATAGAGTTTTATATCCCTCATTTAAATCAGATTTTTTTTCATAACTACTTGATACTTCTTGTAATTTTATATCTTTAGATATTTTACCTTTTTTAGCATCAGCCGTAATTTTTTCAACATAGCTACTCATAAAGCTTGCTGTATCGCCGACATTATACTCTTTTAATACTTTTGTTATATAAACAAGAGCATATACAGCCAAAACTAATAATATTAAAGTAAATATTAGTAAAGATTTTTTATATGTTGTCCATTTCTTATTTCTCTTTGCCATTTCACACCTACTTAGCTATGATAAATGCCTCGGGTAAACGCCATGATGAATTAGAATAATATAAAGTTACGGATGTTTGCAAATACTTATTGTCATAATACATAGTGGTAGATGAACCACCATCAACATTTGCAGCATTAACAGCTCCGTATTCTTCCATAATATCAATTAAGTCATTAGCCGTTGCCCCAAGATGTCCTGCAGCACCCCGGCCATCAGTTACAAGGAACAGTACCGTGCCATCTTGTCTTTGCCCTATTGCAGTTCGAGGATTAGCCCCACTACCTAAACCGTTAGATTCTCTTCTTTGTCCATTAATAATAAGTTTTACAAAATGATTATTAGCATCCGATGCTTCTTCTTGGAATGTAACGGCATCTCGAATTTTTTCATCGGTTACTAATTTTTCAACATCAGCTTTACTTTTACCGCTTATATCGATAATTCTTAAAATATTATTTTCATCAAAACCAATCAAGTGATAGCCAACACCATTATCATTCCAAACAATTTTACCATCTTGAACAACAACGCCCATTGGATAACCGCCTTTATTACCGGAGGATACATAAATACCCCCATTAATACCTCCTATAGCGTCATTTTCTTTAACAATTGTTTCTAAATCTTTACCATATTCACTAAAAGGATATGTTGTAGCAACTTTAACTTTACTAGGATCAGGGATAATTAATAAAGTAGCTTTATAATTACTTCCAGATATTTCGACAACTTCAATATCTTTATTTTCACTATTTACATTGATTAAATCTGTATTAACATCAGCTTCCATAGCTTCCAAAGAATTACTATTAACAATAGCTTGAACTTTACTATCAGGCATTACTAATTTGACCATAAATTTTAAAGCCCCAGTTTCCAAAAAGGTTGTAACAAATAAATTACGCGCCTTAGTGGATGGGCCATAACAAATTAGTAGTAATGAACAGTATAAAGTAATAATAGTAACAAGTAAAAACACTCCTATAAAAGATAAACCTTTACCAATTAATTTAACAACTTTCATATTTCGACATCCTTTATATAACTCTATTATATTATACTATAGTTCCTTGTTTAATAGCAATTAAAAATGATAGCTTCAAATTTAACTATCATTTGCTTTTTCACTTTCTTGAGGTAGTGGCTCGGATTTGGGAATATTATCATTTGCTTTTAAGATAACATTCAATCTACTTTCGGCTGTTATCGGCGTTTTTGGCTCAATACTTTGACTTTCAACATAGCCATAACCAGATGAAGTAACTTTAACGCCAATAAAGGACATATAAGTGTTAACATCCGCTAAAGACCAACCTTTAACATCAGGCATTAAATAATTATAAGAATTACTCATTATAAATACCCGGGCATTTTTAACAATCTTGGTATTTTGTAAAGGATATTGATTAATTACATATTTGCCATCGCCAATAATTTCAACTTTAATCCCTTTTTCTTCAAGATTATTTTTAACGCTTTCAACCGTTTGAGATTTATAATTTTCTAAAGTAATAATATTATCTTCATAGTTATTTTCAACTTCCGTAGCAATATTAGCATAAGAAGCAATATCATCAACAGCTGTAGTTAAAATATGAGCAAAGTTAGGTTGACTTGCGACCAGTTGTTTAGTTGCAAAATACACAATATATTTAGGATCATCTTTAGGAAACATTCCGGCAAAAGAAGCTATCGTATCATATTCGCCCTTTAAATAGCCAGCTTGCCCAGGAGCGGTAATTTGCGCAGTTCCGGTTTTACCAATAAATGTTACACTTTTAGGTTGCCAGTAGGAAACCGTATTTTTATAGGTTACGCCATACATTAGTTCTCTTATTTGCTTAGCCGTTTCTTTAGAAATCTTTTGCCCTAATTCAACTCGACCATTTTGTTTAATAATATTGCCGTTTTCATCAACTATCTTATCAACAATATAAGGTTTTAACATAACTCCATCATTAGCAATCATTGAAAGAGCTTGAAGCATTTGAATTGGCGTTATTTCAATACCACCTTGGCCAAAAGCAGCAGTTGCAAGACTAGGTCCTTTTTCAATATTAACTCCTCCGGCATATTCATTAGCAAGTTCAATGCCCGTCTTTTTACCAAAACCAAATTTATATAAATAATCACTTAAATTAGCTACACCTAGACGATCGGCTAAAATAGAAGCAGCTACGTTCGATGAATAAATGTAACCGGTATCAAACTCGATATCACCCCAACCTTCACCATTATTCCAGTCATTAATAGTTCGGTCAGCAACCTCAATAGAACCAGAATGATATTTTTCATCGCCTTTATATAGCCCCTCTTCAATCGCTGCTGCCCAAGTGAAAGTCTTCATGGTAGAGCCCGGTTCATATGTATAAGATACTAAAGGATTTAAACTTTCTTGTAAGGTATTTAAATCATTAGGATTATAGGATGGCGTTGTTGCAGATGCCACAATTGCGCCCGTTTCAGCATCCATAACGGCAAAGATACCCCAGGTTAATTGATAATTATTGGTAAGATTTTTAATAACATTTTCGGCAATTAATTGAATTTTACTATCGATTGTTAAATAAATATCATGTCCGTTTTCTTCAGGCTCCTCAATAAATGTTTTATCAGGAAGAGGATAGCCCAAAGCATCGCTTTGATAAATACGATAGCCATCCGTACCTGATAATTCCTTATTATAATAACCCTCAACTCCTAGTTCACCATTAATTTGCCCATCATCATTTGTTTTAGCATAGCCAATAATATACGAAGCAAAGCTTCCCATGCGATAGTATCTTTGTACGCCTTCCGTAAAATCAATTCCTGGTAGCTCTAATGCCTCAATTTTTTTCTTAACTGTTTCGGTTAAATTACGACCTTTAGTACCAAATTCCACTTGGAATAAACCTGTATTAACCCCTTTTTGTAATCTTTCTAAAATATAAGATTCTTCGGCATTAAGTAAAGGTGCTAAAGCTTTGGCTGTTTCTTCAATATTCTCAACATGATTTTCATAATTAGGATTAGTGTAAGCAATTAAATTATAAGAATTAACTGACTGAGCTAAAGCTTCGCCTGACATATCAAATATTGTCCCTCTTGAAGCATATAGAGTTTGCTTTTTTTCATTACGGGATGAAGCAAATTCTTTTAAAGTTTTGCCATCCACAAAAGTATCTTTAGTTAGGCAAATATAAGAAAGCCTTGCTATTGCAAGGCATAAACATAGAGCAACAAAGATAATCATAATTTTATTAATATTTTTTGTTACTCTTTTATTCATATTTATTTAATTATTAAGATGTTAGTATTATCAAAAGAAAGACCATAAGCTTTGGCTACTTCTTGAATATTTTCAAGAGAAGCAAGCTCATCGATTTGCATTTCTAAACTCTCATTTTCATTGCTTTGAACTTCAATATCTCTTTTAAGTTTTTCTAAAGCAATATTAGACTTAGTTAAAGCAGCAGAAGTAAAAACATTAACGATTGGTATTAAAGCGATTAATAAAACAATAACAAAATACATCATTTTTTCGCCCTTTAATAGTTTTAATCTTTTGCCTTTCTTTCTTGCCATCTTATATCCTTTCTATTACTCTTAGTTTAGCACTATGGCTTCGTGAGTTTTCCGCTATTTCTTTATCTGTAGGAAGCATTGGTTTAGCATTAATAAGCTTTATCAAAGGTTTATACTCATCGGGTATTTCCGGTAGTCCTTTTACTAAATCATTTACTTCCGCATATTTTTTAAATATTTTTTTAACTATTTTATCTTCCAACGAATGGAAAGTAATAACACATATCCTCCCATTTGATTTTAACATACTAATTGCATCAGGTAAAACTTTTTCTAGAACTTCCAGTTCATCATTGGTTTCAATACGTAGAGCCTGAAATATTTTCCTTTCGGGATGATTTTTGAAAAAGTAATTAGCACCTGTGGCTTTTTTGATAACTTCAACAAGCTCTAAAGTAGTAGTAATCTTGGCTTTATTTTTGTAAATTTCTTTGGCAATTATTTTTGATAATTTTTCTTCGCCGTATCTAAAGAAGATATCTGTTAAGTTTTCTTCACTGTAGCTATCAATAATAGTTTTTGCCGTTTTCTTATTACGTGGGTCCATCCGCATATCAAGAGGGCCATCATTCATAAAAGAAAAACCTCTTGTGCTTTCATCAATCTGTGGTGATGAAAAGCCTAAATCAAAAATGATTCCATCAACTTTTTTTATTCCCATGTCATCCAAAACCATTTTTAAATTAGCAAAATTATCATTAATAATTTGGAAATTACTACTTACTTTTTGAAGGGCTTCTTGACTTGCTTGAACAGCATTTGCATCTTCATCAAACCCATATAAGAAACCTTTAGGACACCTTTTTAGAATTTCTTTAGCATGACCAGCATAACCGATTGTAGCATCAACATAAACGCCATCTTCTTTAATATTTAGGGCCTTTATTGTCTCGTTTTTTAAAACACTATAATGAAACGGTTGCATCAAATAAGGTCTCGGCAATGTCTTCCATTGCATCTGTACTTTCTTCTAAAAATTCATTAAATAAAGTTTCGTCCCAAATCTCTAGTCGGTTATTCACGCCGATTATAACACATTCTTTCGTTAAACCGGCGTAACTAACCAATGGGGAGGTAATGTTAATCCGACCGTTTTTGTCGAATTCACAAACAGTAGCACCTGAATAGAGGTTACGCAAAAAGGTACGAGCATCCTTTTTGTTAAAGGGTAATTCATTTAGTTTTTCTACTAATTTACTCCATTCATTCATGGAATAAGCGTATAAGCACTTTTCAAGTCCTCTGGTTATGACAAAAGACTCGCCAAGCTCCACGCGGTATTTAGTAGGAATTACTAAACGGCCTTTATCATCAATGTTATGATGAAATTCGCCCATTAACATTTTTGTCCCCCACTTTCTACCACAGTGTACCACTGTCTACCATCATATTACCATAAAGCAAAAAAAAAGTAAATAAATATTTACTTTTTTAAGACAATTTCTAAAACTATTTACACTAAAATTATTTTTCTTCTTCTTTTCCTGCAACAGAAATAACTTCTTTTCCTGCATAGTAGCCACATTTAACACAAGCTCTATGAGGACGAATTGTTGCCCCACACTTAGGGCAAGTTGTAAGAGTTGGAGTAGTCTTCTTTAAGTGTGTTCTTCTCATTCTTTTCTTAGTTTTACTAGTTCTTCTAAATGGAACAGCCATTTTATTCACCACCTTTATTATATTCGCATAATTTTTGTAAGTGAGGATCTATTTTATTAGTCTCCTCATCTTCCTTTATGACTTGCCAATTATCACCCTTTAAATTATCAGCATCACTTTGGGTATATCTAATTGGGACTTCCAATACAATATTTTGCCACAAAAGTTCCATAATATCAAGTGTATTTTGTTTATTTTGCTCTTCATCTAATATTTCATCAATGACAAAATCAAGATTATAAGGGATTTTTTCCAAAGTTACACTATCATTTAAATACATTATTCCCTTTACAAGGAGTTTAACATTAATTTCATCAGCTTCATTTTGTTTAATAAAGCCCTCAATATGAATATTTTCTAAAGCTAAAATACTAGTTTCAGCATAATATTCTTTAGGAAATATTACCTCTTCATTTATATCTATTTTTTCTTTATAACTAAGTTCACCTAAATTAATTATCATTTTAACTCCTTTAATCCATAACTCTTTTAAACATTTTTTCTAAATCATATATCGTAAATTTTATTATTGTAGGTCGACCATGGGGACAATTATAGGGATTATCACATTTAACAAGCTCCTCTAAAATATATTCAATTTCCGTATTAGAAATATGCATATTAGCTTTTATACTCATTTTACAAGCCAAAGTAATGGCAATTTTTTCTTCAAATTTTACCCTATCAAATTTTTTACCTAAATGAATGATAAGTTCAATAATATGTCTGATACTCTCTTCTTCATAGCCTTCTTTAAGCCACGTTGGATGAGCTTTAATAACCAGAGTGTTAATACCAAATTCTTCAAAATCAATATTAAGACTTGTTAATATATCCTTTTTTTCCATAAGACTTATATAATCAGAGGGGGAAAGTTCAATTGTCATGGGTATTAAAAGAGGCACTTTACTGACATCTTTTTCTTGCAGTTTTTTAAGATATCTTTCATAGTTAATTCTTTCATAAGCCGCGTGTTGGTCAAGAAGATATATTCCATCTTCATTCTCGGCAATAATATATGTACCAAGAGCAAGACCTACAGGATATAGTTTTAAACTTTTAAGTTCTTTATTATGAATTATTTCTTCTTTTTGAAAATCCATAAAGATTTGTTCATTAACTAAAGGCTTGCTATCTTCTTCAGGAGCACTGAAATCCGCAGTTTGACTTTCAATAACCTTATCAAAAGGTGTAATACCCTTTTCTTCTACAGGCTTTACAATTAGCAAATTATCATATAGCGTTTTTTTGATAGTATCCGTAATTAAATTCATTAAGTCTCTTATTTTAGATATTTTAACATCTTGTTTTGTAGGATGAATATTTACATCAATTATCGTGGGGTCGGTTTCAATTTTTAAAACTACAACCGGATATTTATCTACAGGTTTATATGTATAGTAAGCATCATTAATAGCATTATTGATATCATTATTTTTTACTATGCGCCCATTTAATATTGTTATCATACTATTACGATTTGATTTTAATATGTGGGGTTTACAAGCATAACCCGAAATAATAAAATCATCATTTTCGCCTTTAAATTCTAATAAATTTTTAGAAATATCCATTCCGTATAGTTCATGAATAGTTTTTTTTAGATTGCCAGAACCACTGGTTTTAATAATTACTTTTTCATTATTTGTTAAGGTAAAAGCAATATCTGGTTTAGATAAGCTTAGTCTTTCCATAAATAAGGTACAACCTGCTAGTTCAGTTGCTTCAGACTTTAAGTATTTTAAACGCGCTGGGGTGTTATAAAAAAGATTAGTAACTTCAATATCGGTACCCTTTTTCTCAGGGCCCTTTTTTTCTTCGACAATAGTACCCCCTTTAATATGAATATAAGTAGACTCTTCATTATTATAAGTAATAAGTTTAACTTCGGCTACAGAAGCTATTGAAGCAAGTGCTTCCCCTCGGAACCCTAAAGTATCAATAAAATATAAATCTTCTTCTTTATATAATTTACTAGTCGCGTGTCTTAAAAAACAATTGCGGGCATCTTCTTTATCCATGCCACTGCCATCATCCATAACCTCAATTGACTCAAGACCGGAATTAATTAAGTTAACAACAATATTCTTACTACCTGCATCAATGGAATTTTCTACTAATTCTTTAACAACAGATGATATTTTTTCAATTACTTCTCCCGCGGCGATTTTGTTGGCTAAAAGCTCACTCATCACTTTTATTTTACTCATGATAACACACTACACTTTCTCTTATTTCATAATTAACTATATTACTGGTAATACTAGTTTTATCTTTAAAATAAATAAAACCTAAAGAGGGAATAACTAAATCGCTTTTAGCAGGTATATCTATCTTTTGATAAAGCGTATTATCTTTTTTAGTCTTAATTTTAACTTCATTATGAAAGTATAAACTTAAAGAAGCCTTAGCAGTTTTAATGACATAATCATTGATATATAAACTATATTCTTTTGTTAACATCACTACTTTAGGATTAACTTTTTTCTTATAAATATATTCTTTGATAGGATACATTTCATTAAAACCCGGGGCGTCATATATTTTGATACCTTGGTATGTAAGAGGTATAAATTCCATAGTAGTATTTTGATATTCAGAAACGGTTAATTCTTTATTAAATAAATAATTTATTAAACTTGATTTGCCTGAAGATGTAGGACCCGCAAATAAGACTTTGCCTTCTTTTTGACAGATATTTAAAATTTCTTTTTGCCCAACCCCATTTTCTTTAGAAAATAAAATAACATCATTTATATCATAAATTTTTTTAATATTATGAATTAAAATATCATGCGGTAAATTACTTGGTAATATATCAATTTTAGTTAATATTAAAATCTTGTTATTATTTATTTTATGATATAAAGAAATAACTTTATTATTAAGGTTAAGAAGATCGACTAAAAAGAAGGTAAAAATTTTCTTTCTATTAATTTTATTTAATATTTCTTGATCACTTATTACACTTTCATTTTTAATATTTTCATGATAGTTTTGCATTTTAAAACATCTTAAACAATACTTGCTATCTTTTTTAGGGCTATAACCTTTTTGCTCTTTATTTTCATATTGGATTGTTACCCCACAGCCAAGACACTTACTCATAATATTTGCCTTTTTCTAAGATATTTTTTTTGGCTAAATTGCGTAGAATAAAGCCCTCGAAGAAACGATTAAATTTAGTCCATATAGGTTCTTTAGTTCCTATAGCATTAACGAAAATACTTAAGCAATCATTTCGATTAGCTCCCCAGACATCCGTCATTATTTGATCGCCAATACAAGCTATCTCATCTGGTTTAAATTCATATAGGCGCATTATTTTTTGATATTTAGTTTTAAAAGGTTTTCTTGAAGAAAAAGCCACATCAACATTTAAGACGTCTTTAAAAGGCGTTAACCTCTTTTTAGAGGCATTACTTAAAATTATAACTTTAAAATCGGCTGATAAAAGATGAAATAATTCTTTAATATCTTGGGACGGAACTTTTTCCGTATAAGGGACCATCGTATTATCTAAATCAAAAAGTAAACACTTAATTCCTCTTTTTTTAAGTTTTTTATAATCTATCGTAAAAATACTTTTTTGATACATATCTGGTATGAATTTATCCATATCACTCACCTACCTAATTTTATCATAGACCTAAGCAAAAAAGAATAGATAAAAATCCCTTCTTAATTTTTTTAAAACAAACTTAGTTGAGCACTTTCTTGCATATCTTTAAAAACACCTAGATCCCGGAGTTTATCAACAGTTGTCTTATTAACTTTACCCCGGTTAGCAAAATCCTCTACGCAGTAAAAAGCTTGTTTTTCTCTTTCTTCAATTATTTTTGCCGCTACCGACTCGCCTAAGCCATCAAGGGTTCTAAAAGGACATATCAAAGTCATACTATCATTTTCATCAATAACAAAGTTTTTACCATGACTTTTTTCAATATCAATCATTGCAAATTTAAAGCCTCGTGCAGTTGCTTCAAGACAAAGCTTTAATGTTTCAAGAATACTTTGTTCTTTGTTAGTTGCGTCATTACCTTTATTCGTTATTTCAATCATTTTTTCTTTTATAGCATCATAACCTTTGACCATTGTCTCTAAATCAAAATCATCAAAACGGGTTGAAAAATAAGTAGCATAATAAATAGATGGATAATGAACTTTAAAATAAGCAATACGAAAGGCGCTAGTAACATAAGCAGCAGCATGGGCCTTCGGGAACATATACTTTATTTTGCCACAGGAGTCAATAAACCAATCTTCAATACCAGCATCAATCATTGTTTGTTTATGTTTAGCCCAAGTTTCAGGATCATGTGAAGCTTTACCCTTTCGAACAAACTCCATTATCTTGAAGGCCTTAATTGGCTCTAAACCTTTATACATAAGATATACCATGATATCATCACGACATCCAATTACTTCCGAAAAAGGAACTACGCCTTGTCTTATTAACTCTTGGGCATTACCAAGCCAAACATCAGTACCATGAGAAAGCCCAGATATTTTAACAAGCTCGGCAAAAGTTTTAGGTTTAGTATCAACAAGCATGCCAATTGTAAATGGCGTACCAAATTCAGGAACTCCTAAAGTACCAGTCTCATTCATGATTTGTTCTTTCGTAACACCTAAAGGTTCAGGTGATAAAAATATTCCCATGGTATCTTTATCATCAAGAGGAACGGTTGTAACATCAATGCCGGTTAAATCTTGAATCATTCTAAGTTGGGTTGGATCTGTATGTCCCAAAATATCAAGTTTTAAAACATCTTGGTCAATGGCATGATAATCAAAGTGGGTTGTTCGCCAAGCAGCGTCAATATCTTCAGCAGGATATTGGAAAGGTGTAAAATCAAAGACATCCATATAACCAGGAATTACAACAATACCTCCGGGGTGTTGGCCAGTAGTTCGTTTAACTCCTGTACAGCCTTTAGCAAGTCTTTCTACTTCAATGCTATTTAAAACAATATTTTTATCTTCGGCATAACCTCTGACAAAGCCACAAGCCGTTTTGTCGGCAACAGTACCAATCGTACCTGCTCGATAAACATTATCAACGCCAAATAATACTTTAGTATATTCATGAGCCGCAGCTTGATTTAAATCAGAGAAGTTCAAATCAATATCAGGAACTTTGTCAGCATTAAAGCCTAAGAAAGTTGCAAAAGGCATATCTTGACCATCTTTAACCATTAACTGCCCACAATTAGGACATTTTTTATCAGGTAAGTCAAATCCACTATTATATAAAGCTCCTAAAGATACCCCGCTTTCATCTTCAAAAATACTACATTTACATTTTTTACAACGATAATGGGGAGGTAATGAGTTAACTTCTGTTATACCCATCATAGTTGCTACTAAAGAGGAACCTACTGATCCTCTAGAGCCTACTAAGAAGCCATCGTCATTAGATTTCTTAACTAGTTTTTGAGCAATAAGATAAATAACATCAAAGCCCCCACCAATAATACCTCCTAAAGATTTTTTAACTTTTTTATCAATATCTATTAAAGCATCAGAGTCTTTAAGATTTTTTAGTTCTTCTTTAAGTGCGCCTTTTTCTTCAGCAGAAGCCTCTTTTATTTTACTTTCCAACTCTTTAATTTGTTCTTCTTTTTCCTTTTTAAGTTTAATAATTAACTCTTCTTTAACAGTTTCTTTGACAGCCTCCATACCTTTTAAAATCGTATCATGTAAAAGCGCAAAAGATTTTTTAGTAAGGCTATCATTATCAAGTTTTTCTTCTCTCATAAGTTTGGTCTTAATACTATCTAGTAAGGCATCGCCATAAAGCTCTTTACTAATTCTTTCTTCAATATTATATGGCAAAGGATCGCCATACCACTCCGCAGCTTTGGTATAAACTGAACTTGTAACTGTTTCTATAGAATTTTCAATTTTTGGCGAAAAAGGTACTCCGCCCGTTTGAATAATAACTTCTACCTCTTCAATCGTATCCGCTATTTTATTAGGGTTTTCAACAACGATTTGATAGGCAAGTTTTTCACCTAAAAAAGCAAATTCTTCAAGCATTTCTTCCGTAGTTCTGAAATGCATTTCAGGTTGTTGAACGCCTTTACGATTTAACGGATGAAGTTTACCATTAGTTTTTTGATTAATAATAATTGAACGATAGATTCTATCTTCTGGTTTTAAATAATGAGCATCAGAAGTAGCAACAACTATTTTTCCGGCATCATTTGCAACTCTAATAATTCTTTTAATATTTTCTTGAAGATCAGCCAAATTTCTAAAACCGCTTGATTCTATTTGAGTTAAATGTTTAATAGCACTTATTGGTTGTACTTCAATATAATCATAGAAACTCATCATCGCGGATAATTCTTCATCATCTTTAGCTAACGCTGCTTCAAATAGCTCATTATTAATACAACCACTACCAATTAAAATACCCTCTCTTAATTTACGAAGTTCTCCTTTAGGAAGTCTTGGCTCACTATTTCTAAATAAATAAGTTGTATTAGCATAGCTTATAATTTTAAATAAATTTTTAAGTCCCGTTTTATTTTGAACTAGACAGCATAAATGAAAAGGATGAGAAAACTGAATAATTTTGTTAATATCTACACTATTATACATTTGTGTTGTAGTAGTAATATTTTGGTTAATTAATTCTTTACATTCTTTCCAAAAAGCTTTAGCAGTACCCGCGGCATCATAATCAGCACGGTGGTGTTCATCTTCATTCCATTCTACATCATATTTCTTTACTAATGTAGATAATTTATAGTTACTCCAATCTGAGTGCAACATACGAGCTATATTCATTGTATCAAGCACGGTATTTTCAAAAGGAGGTAAATCATATTTCTTACAAGCAGCATTAATCATACCAATATCAAATTGGGCATTATGAGCAACCATAGGAAGACCATCTGCCCATGCTAAGAATTTTTTAGTAACAGTTTTTTCATCATCGGCATCTTTAACCATTTCATCAGTAATATGGGTAAACTCAACAATATTATGAGGTATCGGATAACCGGGATTAATAAACTCATCAAAGGTGTCAATAATTTCCCCATCTTTAATCTTAACGGCTCCTATTTCAATCATTTGATCTTTGCCAGCATAAAGCCCTGTTGTTTCAGTATCATATACAACATAAGTTTGGCCCTCTAAAGGATAATCTTTTAAATTAGTAATAAAGTCTATATCATCATTAACAACATTAAGCTCCGCTCCATAAATAACTTTAAAATGTTCTTCAAGAGGTTTACCAGCATTATAATCAGAGACAACATGAAATAAATCTGGATAGGCTTGAACAGCATTATGGTCCGTTACCGCTACGGCTTTATGGCCTAAAGATATCGCAAATTTTACGAGTTTTTTAGGATCGATGACGCCATCCATAGTGCTCATCATTGTATGAGCGTGTAATTCTACTCTTTTAACTTCCGCATTATCAACAACTTTAACTTCTTTAGAAGCAATACTTTCAACACTACGAGGATTTATAACCATTTGATTGGAAAAGTTATCTTTTTCCATATTACCAAAAACCCGATACCAATTTCCTTCTTTAATTTTTTTATCAATTTTAATAAATTCTTCTTCGGAAAATTTAACAATCTTCATTAAGTAACTATCAGTTTTATCGCTTACTTTAAGGTTCATGATATATACTTGCCCTTTTTTACCCTTACGCTCTAATACTTCTTTACCAAAGACATATACTTCAACAATGATATTTTTGGTTTCGCCCATAAGATTATGTAGTTTAACTATATCCCCATCTCTATGTGTTCCAAATACCATAGGGCTTTCCTCTTCTTTATATTCCTTATTTCTTTCACTATTTATTTCATCACGAACACTTTGTAAGGCTTGTTCATCTAATTCAACTTCAACTTCATCACACATAATGCCATAAGTTTTAGCATATTTACTTAAATCTTTTGCTAAACTATCAATCATTTTCTTTTCTACTTCGCTTGTAGCTATTAATTTAATAATCCCATTATTATAAGAGTGTTTAATCCCCCATAAAGAGGGCTTGTCACTAAAATAATCATTAATGATGTCGTCCACTAATGAAAATTGCTCATCTTCATTAATATTAGGATAAACCATAGTAATATAGCACTCTTTTTCGCCACCGATTTTATTTTTACAAGCCATAGCTAAAGCATCAACTTCTTCTTTAGCAATAATGTGAGGAGCTTTAATTTTAACTTCATAAAGGTCAAGAGAAGAATAATAAATAACTTTTTCTACTTCGGCTTCATCAAAAGCTGTCGTTGTAAATTTAATACTATTAAAAAATCTTTTTAATTCATCATTCATAATTCATCACTCTCTATCTAGTCTATTAACAATTATTTGGTATTTATCAAAGCGTTTTGCAACTTTACCATTTAGCAAAATTATATCACGAACCTTTAAATCCGTTAAGGTTGAATATACTTTGGGAAATAAAGTTAATTCGATTTCTCCTGTCTCATCCGAGCCCATAACAAAGGCCATTTGCTCACCTTTTTTAGTTTTAATAACCGTTATTTTTTCTACAAGTAAAGCCATGTTAATATTCTTGAATAAGTAGTCTTTAACTTTACTTACTTTGACAACATTCACAAATTTACTACAAGGATGATTAGATATATAAATACCATAATATTTTATTTCATTAGCAAGTAATTCTTCTTTGGCATATTCATCGGCATTTACAAGCATCGGTTTTAGGGCCTGTTCATCATCCATTTGAGCATAATTAAAAAGAATATCTGCTGAGGCCATTAGACTAGCTTTTGAATGTTTAAAGGTATCTAATGTTCCTGATAAAACTAATATTTCATATACTTTAGGAGTCAGTATTTCTTTACACTTTAATACAAAATCATAGATATCCGTAAAGCCTTTATCCCTTTTAAGTAATATTGTTTTAATAACATTATCTGGCAAATCTTTAATTATAGAAAGCGGTAGTAATAAACTATTATTTTTAAATTTAAACTCTTCACTAGATAAATTAATATTAGGTTTTAATATGGTTATATTATCTTTTTTTAATAAGCTTAAATAATAACGACGATTTTCACTAGTTTTTGCTTCTTCAAGCATTACTGTATTATAAATAAGGGGGTAATTTACTTTTAAGTATGCTAAAGTATAAACAATTTTGGCATAACATACCGAATGGGATTTATTAAAGCTGTATGAGGCAAAACTTAAAATTTTTGAAAATAAATCTGTAGCAAAGGCTTTATCATATCCTCTTTCCTCAGCTCTTTTAAGAAAAGTATCCTTTTCACTAGCCAAACTATCGACTTTCTTTTTGACCATAGCAATTCGCACATTATCAGCCTCAAAGCCATTATAACCGGCGATAATTGTTAGAATTTTCATAACTTGTTCTTGATAAATAATAATACCATAAGTACTTTGTAATACCTCTTGTAAATCAGGGTGAATTTCGTATTTACCGGACTTTTTATTCTTAATATATTCATTCATTTGTTTATTAGGTCCTGGTCTAACTAAAGCAACAGCGGCTGCCAAATCATTAAAAGTCTTTACTTGTAATTTATATAAACTTGTAGAAGCATACCTTGATTCAAATTGAAATAAGTCAGGGGTATTGCCAGAGTCTAAATAGTCATATACCTTTTCATCATCCAAAGGAATATCAGCCATTTTAAAATCAGGAATTCTCTTGGCCATTTTACCGATTAAAGTTAAGTTTCTTAGCCCTAAAAAGTCCATTTTTAAAAGTCCCATATTTTCAATATAATCCATGGCAATACCCGTTTTGAGAATATCATCATCTTTAATTACGGGAATGATATTTTCAAGCTTCTGTGAAGAAATAACTACCCCGGCTGCATGAGTGGAAATATTTTTCTTAAGTCCCTCGAGATGACTTGAAACATCATATAACTCTTTTAAAGCTGGATAAATAGTCAAATACTTTTTTATATCTTTATTTATTTCAAGGTTATCTTTTAACGAAATATCGCCACGAATAATTTTAATAAATTTTTCAAATAAGTTATTATCAATTTTAAGTACTTTTGCCAAATCTCTTAAAATAAGTTTGCTTTTATAATTGTTAAATGTTAAACCTAAAGCGACATTGTCTTTGCCATATCTTGTTTGAACATATTTGATAACTTCATATCTTCTTTCGTCTTCAAAATCGATATCAATATCCGGCATTTTTTTACGATAAGGATTTAAAAATCTAGCAAATAATAAATCATATTTAAGGGGATCAATATCAATAATACCAATAGCATAGCTAATAAGACTACCGGCAGCACTACCTCTGCCCGGTCCAACAATAATACCATTTTTTTTAGCATATAATACATAATCATAGACAATTAAAAAATAATCAAGAAAACCCATATTCTTAACGGTATCAAGTTCTTCTTTTAATCTTTCTAAATAACCATCAGGAATGTTATTATTAAATCTTTTTTCTAAGCCTTTAATAGCTAAAGTTTTAAGATAATTATAGGAATTAATATTTTCTTTATAAACGGGAATGTATCTTTGCTTAAAAGGAATTTCTAGGTTAATATCACTAGCAAAAGAAACTTGTTCACTAGATTCTTGATTATTAATATCAAGATAATCATTTTCATTAAAGGTAAAATTTCCTCCTAAAGCTTGTAAATATTTTAAATAATTAATATTCTTTTTATCTAAAGTACGCACATTATTTACTTTAACTACCTTGCTTGATAATATCAAAGCATTTTTCTTTTCAAAGGTATTACTATATCCTAAATATATATTATCTTTAGTTTGAAACAAATTATATATTTCATATGCTTCATAAGGTAAAATAATCTTGATATTAACATTATCTAAATCTACAAAAGTAATTTCTGGTTTACTATTTAACTTTATTAAATGAAGATATCCATCATAATTTTTGGCATATAAATATATAGGTTTATCCTGAATACTTTTTTCTAGGCCGATAATTGGCTTAATATTTTTTTCTTGGCACTTAATATAAAACTCAATGCTTGCATATAAATTAGTATCACAAATTGCACACGCTTTAATATTGTGATTAACTAAAAAAGTTATTAAGTCTGATATTTTAATCAAACTTGTTAGCAAACTAGAATCAGTTGTAATCTTAAGTGGAATCATAATTTTAAGTCTCCCTAAAACAATTATAGCACAAACTCATAATTTAATTGACAATTATAAGGAAATTTGATAAACTTTAAACGATTAGGAGGGATACTATGGCTACAAAAGTAACTACTAAAAAACCTTTATCAGGTAATAATCGTTCTCATGCTTTAAATGCTACGAAAAGAAAGCAAAAACCAAATTTACAAGTTAAAACTATAAATGGTGAAAAAGTTATCATTTCTGCTCGTGAGGCAAGAACAATTAACAAAGCTTCTAAAAAAGAAACTGGTTTATAAGCCAGTTATTTTTTTGCCATTCTACTTCTTTTAAGACCCATTTTAGCTTTTGTAGTAGTTGCATATTCTTCCCAATTTTCTTTAGGGTTATCATAACCTTTTGTGGTAATGATTTGCACTCTGTCATATTCATGAAGTTGGGTGCTAAATAAAGCCGGCTCTTCGTTAACACTTACCATAATGGCTGTATCCGCGATTCGGTCGCCTAAAAAATAAGCAACATCAACAGGCGTAGCACCAATAGGAAGTTCGATGGTTCGACCACCCATTGTTAGCACAACTATTTTACCACTAAATAATTCTTTTTGAACATGGCTAATGAATTCACTATCACTTGAATAAACTTCATTCATAACTTCAATGCCATGAAGAAATTGAAATTTTTGCTCGGCAGTGCTTATCATCGCTCCCGCAGCTTTTTCCCTTTTACTGCGCCAAAAAGACATTAAACCATTTTGATCAATTAAATCCATATCATAAGTTTTAATTCTATTTTGAACTAAAAAGCCAGTTGGGGAATAAACAGTTGTATGTAGAGCTTGATACATATTGTTTTTAGGATTACTAATAAAATCTTTAAATTTAACATTAACAGGTCTATATAAACTATGAACTATCCCTAAAGCTTGATAGCACTCACTAACTTGACTAACTAAAATTTTAAAAGCAACAAAATCATGAATATCATAAGGCAGTTGCCCACTTTTAATCTTTTTGTATACGCTATAGATATGCTTTAAGCGAATAGTAATATCCGCGGGGATATTATTTTGACTTAAAAGATAATTTATTTTCACTAACATTTCATTTAAAACTTCATTAACTTCTTGAGCATAAGAACTAATAAGTTCTTCCGTTGTAGCATAACCAGTTGGATCTAGATATTTTAAACTTAAAGCTTCAAGTTCAGCTTTAAAACAATCCGCTCCTAAAAAGCTTGCTAAGGGCGCATAAAAATTGATTGTCTCTTCGGCTTTGGCAATTTGTTTATCATGAGCTTGATATTCTAAAGTTCGCATATTATGTAGTCTATCACTTATTTTAATTAATACAATCCGTGGATCTTTAGTAAGACCTACTAATATTTTTCGTAGATTTGCTAAATCTTCAGCTTCTTTTGTAGAAAAATTAATCTCTGCTAGGTTTGTAACTCCATTTACTAAATTTGCTATTTCAAGTCCAAAAGCTTCTTTTAGTTCTTCATATGTACAAGGGGTATCCTCAAGGACATCATGTAAAAGGCAAGCACACAAGGTAGCTTCATCAGCATTTTTTTGTGCTAAAGTATAAGCAACATTAATGGGATGAATTATATAAGGTTCGCCACTTTTGCGAATTTGGTCCGCATGAAATTTAGAAGCATAGTCATATGCCTTTTTAACTTTTGCTAATGCATCAGGATTATATGCTTTAACTATCGAAAAAAGATCATCAGCCTTATTAATTAAACCTATCTCTTTTAAGACCATACCCCTACCTCGCACTACTTGTTGATCTTAATTATAACATTTAATAAATAAAATTCAAGCTTTTTAGGTAATTACCCAGTATATTTTCTAGTTAATTCATACTATATTTCAGGAGGAAATTATGTTATTTGAAAATGATAATTCATATTTAGATATGGTAATGAATATCCCTGGACTTGATTATCTAAATAATTCTCATGAGCAAACAAAAGAGGATAATAATGACAGCTTTTATCGTGGCAATATGTTCGATAAAGAATTTGTGCCTCCCGAGTTTGACAGTTAAAACAATAAAAAAACATCATTTTGCCCAGTATTTATAAGGCTTTGTGATGTTTTAATTTT
>CANQIK010000020.1 GCA_947624085.1 uncultured Bacilli bacterium | reverse complement strand
ACAAAAGAAAAAACCAATCTTTCGATTGATTCCTATATCAAAAGTTCGAATAGTTCGAACAGATTTCCCAATGGTGCCCCAAAGGAAGGAGTACGACAACTTTATACCCTTAAAATTAATTTAATGTATCATTTATTTTTTTATCGTAAACACTTTTTATTTTTGCACTAAAATCAAAAGAAAATTGCTCTAAATATTCAATAACTAAATCTATATGTTTCTCAAAATTTAAGTCTTGACTAATATTTTTTAAATATTTTGAAACCATTTTATTTGTATTAATTCGATTAACATAAAAATACAATAAATTGGTATTACCTATTTTTTCCTTTCCAGATTTAACAATAGAGGATAGATATTCATGGCAAGATGCTGGACCAGTAAATCCAAGATCAAACATTATAAGTACACATCCAACAAAAATTTTATCAGTTCCATCTGAAGGTAATGTCTTTTTAGTAAATTCTAGTAATTTATCTATAGATTTAAAATTTATATATTCTTCTGAAAATATTTGTAAAAATTTATTAATAATCATTTTGTTTCCTCGCTTTTATGCAATATATTGTCTTTGACAATATACAAGTATGTTTTCTAAATTGACATATATCAATTAAATCATAAATATTATATCAAAATTCCAAACATTTTAAAACTCGAACTTACAAAAGTCCGAGCTTCCTATCAATCTGGTGCCGATTGGCAGAATTGAACTGCCCTCTGATGCTTACCATGCATCTGTACTACCACTGTACTAAATCGGCTTAAACATATTATAACAAATTCTATGTATAAAATGAATATTATTTCGTATATTAATAATGTAGTAACGAAAATTGTTGCTACATATATATTGAAAGAGCCAAAGAAGTCTTGGCTCTTTTTGTGTAAAGCAAAAGATTATTTATAAGTAAAATTTCTAAAAATGCTATAATTATTATACAAGGAGTTGATTATAATGCGTGAAGCTGTAGGCTCTACGTGGATATATGGTCTAGTATTAACATTTACCCTTATCTTCGCGGGCTTTTTAGTAATAGCCTTATCTTACTCTAAAACATATAAATTAAAAAACGAAATGACTTCAATGATTGAAAAATATGAAGGATTTACTATAATGGACGCTCACAGTACGGGCGGTTCTGTTAAAATTATTAATCAATATTTAAAAAATGCTGGTTATTCCAATAGAGGAAACTGCGGAGCTGGTGAATATGGTACTACTGATTTAACCAGCGAAATACTAGAAGAAACAAATGAAAATGAAACATATTATTATTGTATATCATATAGCACAAATGCAAATTGTCGGACCATTTTCAAAGTAACCCTTTTTTATAATTTCAATCTCCCCTTTCTTGGTCAATTAAGAAAGTATAAAGTAACAGGAGAAACAAATGAAATATATGAGGCCTACTTTAATGGCGAAAAAATTGCTTGTTAATAAAGTTTAACTACAAGTTAAGCTTTTTAATTGCTTGACATTATAATAGTTTTGCTCTAAAATAAGATTCTACTTACAAGGGGTTTGATAAAGCTAGAAATAAATTACATAAAAGGAGTAAATTATGATATCACACGAAATGGAAAGCGAAAGAAGGAAACGCGGCTACACAAGTGGTTTAATACCTCCTAATATAGGGGATAATTTTTACAAAATTAAGGAATTTATTGATAAAGCACACTATGAAAATTATATAACTGGGCTATATATGCCGGTATCGCGCAATAAAATCAAACAAATTGTTAAAGAATTCTATAATCTAGCATTTAAACTTCATGATGTTTGCATTCTTCCCGAAATAAATAGTTCTTTGTTATTGAATTATCTTGAAAAAGATAATAAAACTACTGAAATGTTCCTTGCTTTAGTTAAAGAGTTTACTGTACTTGCTAGTCCTTTTTACATTCCTTTAGAATGTAGCATCGGTTCTAGTGGGGGTTACTGCTTAGATTGTGATGGTCTAGACGAATCAAAAATTCCCCTTATTAATTGTAAAATCATAATTTTTGGTCCTTCTAAGCTTAGTATTGGAAATTATGCTAGTGCAATCAGCGGCACACAGATGGATACTATAAGAGGCAATGTTGACAATTTCCATGATCGAGATATTATCAATACTTTAATAGAAAAAATATTAACATATGAATATGACATATCTTTATTTTGCGACATGGAAAAGTTTCGAATTTTAGCGATTAAATTTACCATGCAAAAATTACTTGAACTTGGCAATGCCAATCCGCAAAGCAACTATTTATGGTCAGCACTTATTTCTAGTATTAAAGCCGAAGAGTTATTTGATTATTATGTCAATGCTAGTAATGAAGGAAAAAAACAAATTTTCGCCGATGTTCAAAAAATATTTGATGGTGAAATGACTATGCAACAGCTAATAAATAAAATGGAATTAACTGTTGATTATGAAAGAGCAATACCTGCAATGAAAAGAAATTTATCTATAAAATAAGCCCGAATATTTCGGACTTTTTATTTTTAATATTATACCTTTTCTTTAATAACAAGATCATTTACTACGTAGATACATATAAATTGAAGAATATTAAAACTCGAACCTATAAAATAATTAAAAAGTCCGAGTTTGAGTAATTATCTGGTGGCTCCAGCGGGAATTGAACCAGCGACACAAGGATTTTCAGTCCTCTGCTCTACCGACTGAGCTATGAAGCCATTATGGCGGTTCCGAAGGGATTTGAACCCTCGATCTCTTGCGTGACAGGCAAGCGTGATAGACCGCTACACTACGGAACCAATTGGTTGCGGGAGAAGGATTTGAACCTACGACCTTCGGGTTATGAGCCCGACGAGCTACCAGACTGCTACCATCCCGCGATAACAAAAAATAGTGGCGGGGGAAAAGGGATTCGAACCCCTGCGCCGGTTACCCGACCTCCTGGTTTTCAAGACCAGTCCCTTCAACCAGACTTGGGTATTCCCCCACTTTTTTGGTACAAAATGATTATAGCATAGTCCTTTTTATGTTGTCAATTAACTTTTATAAAAAGTTACTAAAAAGTCTTGCAAATAAACTACAAACAAGATATAATTAAGGAGTCTTAATAAATTTAAGACAGTGCCTGCCCGAGTGGCGGAATAGGTAGACGCACAGGACTTAAAATCCTGCGGGCATTAAAACCCGTGCCGGTTCAAGTCCGGCCTCGGGCACCAACTTGATGACAAACTCAAACTAAAGAAAGTTTGAGTTTTTTAATGTTTCAATTTCATTTAAAAGTATCCATCCTAACAATTTTGTTTCATATGAAATACATAGTTCATTTAATTTATATTCAAATTTACCAACTCTAATTTACTAAACAATGGTTTACATGATATAATTGTTAAAGTAAAGGGTTTGATGATATGATAGGTGAAATAGTCGAGATAGTTAACAATAGAGTAACTGTTTTAAAAAAGGAAAATGCTACCGAAAATATAATAAACAAATATGTTAAAATAACTAGCAATGATCACTACTTTGTTGGAGAAATAACTGCTATAAATAAGTCTTATCTTTTTATCAACTTACTTGGTGAAATTACCAAAAAGAATTTTTTACAAGGAATTAACATCAAACCTGATTTTAATAGTACTATTGAACTTATGCCCGAAGAAGAAGTAAAATTATTATTTCAAAGTAGTTCAAGCTCAAGCAAAGGCAGTTTATACTTAGGTAAAAGTGTAAGCTACAATAATATGAATATATTTGCTAATATCAATAATCTTTTTGCTAATCATTTAGTTATTTTAGGTAATACAGGCAGTGGTAAATCTTGTGCAATGGCCAGAATACTTCAAAATATATTTTATAAAAATGATTGTGATGCTAACAACTCGACGTTCTTTATTATTGATGCTTACGGTGAATATGCTTCTGCTTTCAGTATGATTGATTGTATAAATCATGATTTATGTTATAAAAACTTCATTTCTGATGTTAAGGATAATGATTCAGAATATATTAGAATTCCCCTATGGCTTTTATCGATAGATGATATTTGTTTACTTCTTGGTGTTACTAAGCCAATGCAAATTCCTATTGTTGAAAAAGCGTTAAAACTTGTTAATGCTTTTAGAAGAAAAGATGAAAATCAAGAAAGCATAATTAATAGTATTATTGCCTCAGCCCTTCTTGATATTCTTATCAATGGCAAATCGGCAGCCCAAATCCGTGACCAAATATTTTCTGTTTTATCAAGGTATAACACCCCTACCTTAAATCTTGAAACATCTGTCTTTGTACCAGGGTATACTAGACCATTTAAACAATGTTTATTAATTGATGAGACAGGCAAAATAAGAGAAATGGAACTTATTATTAATTTTCTTCAAGGCTTTTTACTTGATAATATCGATATGAAATTACCTGATGGCTCATATAAATATGATTTAAAAGATTTATTATATGCCTTTGATTTTGCTTTAATAGATGAGGGTTTACTAAATAATGCCGAGGTATATGCCCTAGCCCATGAACTTAGAGTTAGAATTGCTAGTATAATGGAGGGTGAATACAATAAATTCTTTGAATTTACGGAATATTACTCTAAAGAAGAATTTATTAAATATTTAACATTCAAAGATGATAAAAAAGCCCAAGTTATTAATTTAAATATTAATGCAGTTGATGATAGATTTGCCAAAATAATTGCTAAAATATATGCTAAAATGCTTTTTGATTATGCTAAAAATGATATAGAAAGAGCTTCAATGCCTATTCACATCATTTTAGAGGAAGCCCATCGATATGTACAAAATGACCATGACGTTGAAATATTAGGCTATAATATTTTTGAAAGAATTGCTAAAGAAGGAAGAAAGTATGGAGTTCTTTTAGACTTAATTAGTCAAAGACCTTCAGAGCTTTCCCAAACAGTTTTAAGTCAATGTAATAATTTTATTATTTTTAAAATTACGCACCCTTTAGATTTAGATTATATTAAATCAATAGTTCCTTATGTAGAAGAAAACATGATTGATAAAATAAAATGCTTACAAACCGGTACCTGCTTATGTTTTGGTAATGCCGTTAAACTGCCAATTATTGCCAAGATTGATTTAGCTTCCCCTGCTCCTTCAAGTAGTAGTGCTAATATTGAAGAGTTATGGTATAAATAAAAAAGACAGTTCCTATTTCGAACTGTTTTTTTGTATTTCGGAAATCTTATCTGCTATCCACTTATTTAAATTATTCTTAAGTGGTAAAAAACCAAGTCTGGATTCCATAACCTTATTTTTAGAATTAGATTTATAATTAATATTTTTTATTGATAATTTAAGTTTCCCTTCATCTTCATTAACCTCGAGAACTTGACAATAAACAATCTCTCCTATTGATAAAAAATCATGAATATCTTTGACAAATGCATTTGATACTTCGGAAATATGAATTAAACCTGTATAGTTATCATTTAAGGTAACAAAAGCTCCATATTTCTCAATTCCCGTGACTTGGCCTTTGACGATACTTCCCGTCTTATATTCAGCCATAATACTGTCTCCCAAAGCTATTATATCACATCTTTTTCTAATATAGACATTTAATTAAATTGAGTGTACAATTAAGTTGTGATAGCAATGGAAGAAAAAATAAAAGAAATTATTGAAAAAATCCGCCCTTATATTAATATGGATGGCGGTAATATTGAATTTATTAAATACGAAGATGGTTATGTATATATCAAACTAACGGGCGCTTGTGCTGATTGTATGTTTCAAGATAATACCATTAATGATAGTATTTTAGAAATGTTTACAAGTGAAATACCAGAAATTAAAGGCGTTATAAACGTTAGTATATAAGACAATCTATTTTAGTTAAAGGAGCATATTTCATGATTAAGGAATATGCTTCTTTTAAAAACTCATTATATTCATCACTTTTCTTAATAATTGGTATTAATTTTTCACTACTTTCTTTTTCATTTACCACTTTTTCATATATATCAAGATAATAAGTTGGATAAAGGAGTCTAGCATAAAGCATATTATAGCTATATGGTGTTAATTTAACACTTTTTAGATAAGTATCAAGTTCTAATAAAGCATCATCACCCGCGAAAAAAGCACTTTTAAGATATTCTGCAATATCTCTTACTTCAAGATCAAAGATAAATGATAAGGGGTTTAAATAATTTAAAGCATAATTAGGATAATAAATGCGTTTATGACTTAAAGTTATTTTGTCATTTTCGCTTAATTCATATTTGTTATTTATAATATTAACATACTGAATAGCTATTTCACTTAATCCTATATAATAATCTATTGACTTATGAATTATTGAATCAATTTTTATTTCATTTAATTGACTTTCAATATAATCAATTTTACTTGACCATAATAATTCCCAATTATTACGATATAGTTCTTTCTTTTTCGCACTTAATTTTATCTTTTTATTAAAATCAATTAAATCAATAATATCAAATTTTTCATTTTTATTATTAATTTTTAGAAGAATATATTTCTTACCTTCAATATCGGTTAATAATTGGTTTTTAATATTATAAATAAAATCATGAACATTAATATTACTAAATTTGAGCTCTTGACAACATAATAAGATATCCTCAAGTTCCTGAGGAGTTCTTAAATATTGACCAAAGAAATATTCTTTACCATCAATTATAAAATAATAATTATTTTTATTTGTTAATAATTTGGCGATTTTTAAATTGTAGTAATATTCAATAGTCTCTTTCATATTACATTATATTCAATACTAGCAAAATAAAAACCAGCATTTGCTGGTTAATTCTTGTTTTCAAATTTTTTCATTAAGGCATCAAACATATTTTCACATGATTTCATGAAAGTTTCTTTAATCATGGCGATATCAGAATCAGTGCTTGGTGCACTTTGTACAGCTGGTTGAGACTCAGGTAAGTCGATAGCAGGAGCACTTGGGGCTGGTGTAGCAGGTACTTCAGGAGTTACAGGAGCTGGGGCTGGAGCTACGACAGGAGCCTCTATAGGGGCAGGTGCTGGAGTTGGCGTAGGCATTTCTACAGCCGGAGCTTGGGTAGCAGGTACCGGAGTTTCTACAGCCATAGGTGTAACTACTTCTGGAGCACTAACAGGAGCTTGAACTGGAGCCGGTGCTGGAGCTGGAGTAGCTTCAGGTACAGGTGCTACAACAGGAGCAGTCTCTATAGGCGCAGTAGCTGGTTGAGGATTAGGAATTGGCGAAAGCGTTATCTCTGAAGGAGTTTGAATTGCTGGCGTAGCAGGTACTTCAGGAGCTACCGGAGCAACTGGGGCTGGAGCCGGTGCCGGAGCGGGAGCTTCTACTACTGCAGGTGCTGGAGGAGCATAAACCGACTTTAATAAATCATATGAAGCTACTGGCAAAGTTAATTGCGTAAAGAAATCATCAGGAGCACTCAAAGTCTCAGGAACAGCTAAATAAGGTAAGGCGGTTCCCCCAATAATGGTTTTTAAATTTTCTTTAACGGCACCCCATTCAGCAGGATCAATTATCTTTTCCAAATTAGTACCATTTATTTTACTTATTATAATAATTGGTAGACCCATAGAACCATTAGATTCATTATCAAGAACAATATAATTACCATTTGTTCCTTTAAAACAAGATATTAATGGTTTTTCTAATACCGATCCACTAACTAAATTTATTTTAATTTTCCCCACTTCAATCAATCCCTTCTTCTATTCTTCCTAATTATAGCAAAAGTGCTATTTTTTTTCAATCTTTTTCAAAATAAAATATTTGCACCCATAGGCACAGCAATCTTTAAGATACTTATCAACTTGGCTGTAATCATTTAAAGGTTTAAAATTCTTATTTTTCTTATCATTAAAACCTTTTAAACGAAGCTTTCCATAAGCCCAATCCCCTACTATATAATCAAAGTCATTAAAATAATCTGTAACTGCTTCTTTTAATACTTCTTCATCAATAGCATCTTTTTCATTTTTTTCTATTTCATAATCTATTCCATTTAAATTTATCATATATCCCCCTATAACAAGAAAATAGTTACTACCGCTACTACTAAGCCTATTGTAGCAAGAATTGATAAGAAAAACAACATATCAACAAAGCCATTGCCTGTAGAATAAGCTGGGGTAGGATGGTTTAAATCATAGATAGCTTTATCTAATAAATATTTTTTATTTATTGCAGTGTCTTTAATATTAAAATGCATATATACTCGTTTATTTAGTTCATCAACCTCTTCTGGTGACATAGCTTCAATATCATCAAGTGAATAATTTAAAGCTTGATATGCCCCCATATTAAGTAATTCTTTAGCTTTGGCTATCACCGTCTTTTGATTTTCCACCATAGCTTGATTAAAATAATTTAGTATTTCGTTAGGATCACTAGTCATAGCAAAGTTATCAGCAATTATTAAAGGGTTATCAGCTTGTGGTGAAGAAATAATACTTTGAAAAGCCATAATTTGCTCAGCAGTTAAATCTAGGGTTAATTTCTTTTTCGCAAACATATCTATTAAATATTTTTCAATGGCAATATAATCGCTAGAGTTTGGATTTAAGCTATATCTTTGCAAAGCAGCTTTAAAATCTATGATATTTTCGTATGCAAAACCATATTTAGCTAGGTTAGAATTTAATAATTCTTCATTTCCTGTCTTAAAAGGGGTAACAATATCAAGTTCATCATATATTAAGATAAGCATACGGACAATAACGACAAAAAAGGAATTATATGCAATTCCGTTCGGATCGTTTTTACTATTTAGATAATCATTTATACACTTACCCAAAATAGTTTTGGCAAAGTAACTTTCCTCCATACTCTCACCTATTATTAAGTATAGCACATTTATTTAGTAATGGGAACATTAAAAAGTGAACTATTTGATGTTAAGTAATCCCCATATATGCTTGGAACTTTACCATTTATTAACTTAGAAGATATTAGAAAATCATAACTAACGCTTGTCTTATTCTCAACTACAGGCGTAATTATTAAGCCATCAACAGTAATCCGAATATAAGCCTCGACTAAAGCATTATTAAGCCCATAATTAGTAACTTTTGTATAGATATTAGTAAGAATAGCATTAACATAATTGATTTTAATATTAATTATTGGCCCAAAATTATTAAATAAAGCACTTTTAGAACCTGCTAAAAAAGGAACTTTCAGTGTAAAATTATTAGTGCTATTTAACTTTTCTTTTATTAGCTTAGTAGCTTTTTCTAAATAAGCATAAGTATTTTTCAAGTCATAATCGATATATATAATTTCATTACTAGTATTTTTATTAATTTTTAAGATATCTTCAATATCATTTTCCATTGTTTTTTGCATAGTAGTATTTAAAGCGCTATAAATATTTTTTTCAAAAGTTTGTCTTGATAATATTAAGATACTTTCATTACTCTTATGAGAATATATTGTTAAACTTATAATAGTCATAAAAAAAATTAAAAGAGCTGTTACAGGATAATAAACTTTTCTTTTAATTTTCTTTTTCATAGTAAATTATATGTTATTTAATAAATTGTTTTACTAAAATGACTACTCCGACAATAAAGATAATTACTAAAATAGCAATTATAATCTTTATGATTACACTAGGCGATTTACTAACCTCTTCAAAATCTTCATATTCTTCAAAGTCTTCTTTTTTAAAGTTACTAGTTTTGGTAAAGAAAGAAGTGTCTAAAGAAGAAGTATTTTCTTTAGGTTCTATTTCTTTTTTCTCAGGAGGTTTAATTTCTTTTTCTTCTTTTCTAGCTATAGGCGTACTAGTTGTTTTATGCATATCTTCAATCATTTTTTCCGTTTTTTCTTGTAAACCTTCAAGAACAGTAGTATTTTCACTACCTTTTAAATCTTCAAAAATATCTAAAGGATTTCCTGAAGATATTTCTTCAGGCTCTTTAGGAACACTAATTGGCTTTACTTTAACATCATCAGCTCTAGTATCATCAGGAGCAATTTCTTTAATTGAAACACTTTCTTCAACTTTGATTTTTTCTTTCTTAATATCATTTTCATTCAAAGTTATAGTATCAATAAGTTTTTGTAAGTCTTCTGAAGCTCCTGTTTTATCTCTATTATCTTCTTTAGGAATATCGTCTTCATAATCTTCAATGTATTCTTTAGGATTTATATTTAAATTATTTAAGATATCATATTGAGTATCTCTTAATTTTTTAGCCCGATCTTCTTTATAGTCTTCAACTTTTTCTTCTTTAGCTTTGTCTAATATTACATTAATGTCATACTCTTTAGTTTCTTCTTGTTTTATCTTAGGTACAGGAGTTTCTTCTGGCTCTTCAAGTTTAATGCTATGTCTTCTAGGGACATCATTATAATGGGTATCTAAAATACTTTTAATTTTTTCAACATCAATATTATTACATTTATTATTAGCTATAACCGTTGCATTACTTTTAAGTTCAAAGTTATCAAGCTCTGTTTGGTTTATATCTTTATATAATTGATTATTTCTTTGGGTTCTTGTTCCTATAGTTTGTTCATCATAATATTTATCAGTTCTTGAGTCCATTATGAGTTCACCTCTTATTAAATATAACATAAATATTGAAGAGTTAAAAGAATAATTGTTGCTTTTTAGGGGAATTTTGTCTATAATTAGACAAGGAGGATACTTATGAAAAAATTAATTGTTAATGATGATACTTGTATTGGTTGTGGGGCTTGTGAGGCTATTGACGCTTCTCACTTTATGATAAATGAAGAGGGACTTTCTTCTGTTATAAGTAACGAAAATATTGAAACTGGCGAAGTAATGTCTGCTATCAACTCTTGTCCTGTCAATGCCATCAAATTAGTCGATACTGAAAATAGTGATGAATGTGCGTGCGATAATTGTGAACACTGTACTCATCACGAAGATAACAATTAATAATTATTTAAAAAAGCTTTCCCAAAAAGGAAGGCTTTTTATTTGTTATAAAGTTTTTTGACTTCTTTAATTGTTAAAGTGCGATATTCTCCTGATTTCAAATTACCTAAAGTTAAAAAGTCATAAGATACTCTTGTTAATTTATCAACATCATAGCCTAAAGTTTTAAATAAATTCTTAACAATATGATTACGGCCCTCGATAATAGTGATTAAAATATAGGTTGCCTTTTTATTTAAATCCTTTTTCTTAATTTTAAAATCAAGGACTTCAACTTTCCGGCCCTCCACAATGGGTCCTTTTTTAAGTTTATCGATAGCCTCTTTATCTATTAGCCCATTTAGTTTAGCAAGATATCCTTTAGGAACTTCATGAGAAGGATGAGTTAAAAGATTAGTAAGCGTTCCATCATTTGTAAGTAAAATAAGTCCTGTTGTATCATAATCAAGTCTGCCAATGGGATAAATTCTTTTATCAGTAGCTATTAAATCAACAACTGTTTTACGACCTTTTTCATCATCAGCCGAAGAAATTACTCCTCGAGGTTTATTAAGTAAATAATATTCTTTGGCAGTTTCTTTATTAAGCATTTTGCCTTCAATTTCAATGGTATCAGTATAATCTACTTTTGTTCCTAGCTCCGTAACTATTTGGCCATTAACAGAAACTTGGCCATTTAAAATTAGTTCTTCTGCTTTACGCCTAGAGCAATAACCAGAATTAGCGATTATTTTTTGTAGTCTCTCCATGGGCACCTCTTTTAATATTCTATCATACTTTAAAAGAAAATGTTAGCTAGTAAGAAAGCCATTAAAATACCTGCTAAATCGGCAAGTAAACCAATAATTAATGTATATCTTATTTTTGATACCTTTATAGAACTATAATATAAAGCAATAACATAAATAGTAGTATCGGTACATCCTTGTAAAATAGAGGCTAATCTTCCAGCATAAGAGTCAGGGCCATAAAGAGCAAAAATATTAGTCATAATTGACATAGAGGCAGTCCCTGATATTGGCCTTAAAACAGCCATAGGAAGTATTTCGGGAGGAATATTAATAAGCTTTATGACCGGAGCTAAAACAAAATTTAAAACATTGCTATTTAGAAATAGATTAACGGCAAAAATCATCGCTAATACGGCTGGGAAAATATTATAACAGATTTTTAAACCGTCTTTTACCCCTATTAAAAAAGCTTCATAAATATTAATTTTATGTGAGCTACCATAAAGAACGACAAAAATTACAAAGATAGGAATTACAATAATCGATATTAATTTCATTTATGCCTTCTCCTTACTAAGTAATCAATAAATATTGCGATAAAAAAAGATGTCGCAGTAGCAATTATCGCCGGAACAATTATCGCGGTAGGATTGACCGAATTATATGCAATTCTAATTGCTAAAATTGTTGTTGGAATGATAGTAACTCCCGCGGTATTTAAAACTAAAAAAGTAATCATAGGCGTTGAAGCAGTATCTTTTTTATCATTAATTTTTTGTAGTTCTTCCATAGCTTTAAGACCAAATGGCGTAGCAGCACTACCCAGCCCTAGCATATTAGCCGCTATATTGGAGGATATATATCCTAATGCTTTATTGTCTTTAGGTACACTTGGAAATAACTTTCTTAAAAATGGTCTTAGTAAATTAGCAAATTTAGTAAGAAGGCCTGAATCTTCGGCAATTTTCATAATGCCACTCCATAGAGCAATAGTGGGCAGTAAAGAAAGCATTAATTTTAAAGCAGAATTGCCACTTGTTAAAATAGTATTATTAATAATATCTACTTTACCCGAAATAAAACTATAAATAATAGCTATTACGATTAGAAATGTCCATATAATTGAAACCATGGTAAATTATATGTATGTAAGGCCTTAATTATTTAAATTTATCAGCATTTTCTTTAAATAAATCATAATAAAGACGGACATTATTTAAATCATACCAATTTTTTTGACAAACAGGATTACTATCTAAATCATAGATTTTAGCGTCTTTTAAAGATAATAAAAAAGGTGAGTGCGTAGATATAATAAATTGGCAATTGTAAAATCTTACCGATTCTTCAATAAAAGTTTTAAGTTTAAGTTGATTTTCCGTTGATAAACTATTTTCTGGTTCATCTAAAAGATATATTCCATTTTCTTTAATCTCTTTTTCCCAAAACATTAAAGCTGTTTCACCATTAGACTCTTCGATAATATTATTATTTATTAGTCTTTCTCTAATATACTTTGACATGGTTTTTCTTTTGGCGTCATACTCATCTTTTATTTTTTCATAAGTAGTAAAGTTATCTTCACTATTATACTTATTAATCAAGAATTCCTGCGTAAGTTTTTCTTTACGAACATTTACACCATTATTGATAGCTCTAATGTCAAGTAAATAATCAAATATATCATCACTAGTAATATGTTTTATCTCAAAAGGTTCTTCATATGCCATTTCGCTTTCGCAATGTTTTACATAGGATGAAAAAATAGTTCCTTTATTAATAATTTCTTTTTTTACGGCTTTAAGTTTTTCGGAGATTATATTTAAAAGCGTTGATTTACCACAGCCATTACTGCCGGCGAAAATGGTTATATCTGTAAAGTCTATGTCTTTTAAGCCTTTTCTACTAAAAATACCAATCGGATAATAATTATTATAAATCCTCCTACCATCAAGAATGCCAGGCTCGGTCTCTTCGTCTAGCAGTGTAAATTTACGTAAATAAATCATGTTATACCTCTTGTTTACTATTATAACTTATTAGAATATATTTTTAAACCAATTTTTAACCTTTGCCCAAAATGACTCTTTACCAATTTTGACATATACCGGTTCACTATGAATCAGTTTATCATTAAAATAAATATTGACACTTCCAACATTATCATCATCTTGATAAGTTGTTTTACTTTTTAAATAATATTTTATTTTATAATTTTTAATATCTTCATTACTAATAATCTTTACATAATCATTTTTAATATACAAAGTATCCTCTAAATAAATGGTATCATCAATTATCTTAAAATTAGCTTTATCTAATATTTTTACTTTTTCATAATTATCTTTTATTAAATTATATAGTGATTTATGGTCATTCCAATCATTACCATCATTTAAAGTAACAACAACTATATTCTTACCCTCTATACTTCCGGTTGTAACTAAAGTTCGATGAGCTTTTTTAGTATATCCTGTTTTACCTCCCGTTATATAGTCATATTTTAATAATTTATTTTTACTTGCCCAAGAATAGGTTTTAGTATCACTTTGAGTTCGATATTCTTTAGTAGCAAAAATCTTACGAAAAGTTTTATTTTGCATAGCGTAAGAGGTAAGTATTGCCATATCATAGGCACTAGATTTATTACCTTCCCCTGCCTCATTTTCAAGGCCATGACTATTAATAAAATAAGTATCTTCCATTTTTAATTCTTGAGCTTTTTCATTCATAAGTTTAGCAAATTCTTCCATTGAACCAGAAATAGTTCTGGCAATCATTGTCGAAGCATCATTACCACTTCTTAACATCATGCCATAAAGTAAATCTTTAAGAGTTATCTTTTCCCCTACTTCCAGATAAATTGAACTTCCTACAGCTTTATAAATGCTATCATCAACCGTTACTACTTTATCTAAATCGCCATTTTCAATAGCTAAAATACACGTCATTATTTTCGTAGTTGAGGCTATAAGCCGAGGCTCATGAATATTAGCTCCTAAAATAACATCTTTAGTATCCGTATCCATAACTATATAACTTGAGGCTGATATAGCATAGACATTTGTAAGGCAAACAAAAAGACTTATTATAATTATTAATAATTTCTTCATATAATAAGTCTATGCTTTGTTATAAAAAATTAATAATATTTACTAGCTTATAAATCTACTTTAACATTTTCTTTTTCTTCTTCACTAGCTTTAAAAAATTGTTCTTGTTTAAAGCCTAACATTCCGGCAATAAGAACAGTTGGGAAAGTCTCTATGGCGTCTTTATATTTTAAAACTGTATCATTATAAAATTGTCTTGCAAAAGCAATTTTATCCTCGACATCTTTAAGATTCTCTTGTAAATTTCTAAAGTTAGTATCTGCTCTTAGTTCAGGATAATCTTCACTTAAAGCAAACAATTTACTTAATGCATTGCTTAATTTATCATTAGCATTAATCTCTTCCCTAGGTGTTGTAGCATTTAATGCACTATTTCTAGCTTCAACTACTGCCGTAAATGTATCTTTTTCATGTTTAGCATAGCCTTTTACAGTTTCGATAATATTAGGGATTAAATCAAATCTTTTCTTAAGTTCAACATCAACTTGACTCCATTGGTCTTTTACCTTATTTCTTAATTTAGTTAACCTATTATAAGTAATAATAAGCCATAACCCAAGTAGTAAAATGACACCACCAATAATAGCAATAATAATATTAATATTCATATTCTTCCTCCGTATTTTTACTTTCTTTATTAATTATACCATAAAATTTATTAATCATATTTACTAAATTCATCGCCGTAATAATTGTTATGGAACATATCAATCATTTGAAAATATCTTGGGTGGGAGCGCCAACCTTGGTGAGTAGATTGATTACCAGTTGTAGCCATTTGGACATCAGGATAAGTTTCTTGTAATTTTTTAATACCCGCATAACCAATACCCATATTATTTACCCATAATCTTTCTAGTTTTGGCAGTTCAAGTAGCGGTGTAACATCTGTTACGCGGTTAAGATTAGCTAAATTTAAATCCACCAGTTCTTTATTTTCCTTAAGAGGTGATAAATCGCTTACCGGATTTATAAATAGTTCTAAATAATGAAGATGTTTTAGCTTACTAATAGGAGTGATATCCGTTATTTTATTATCAGCTAAAATTAAAATACGCAAATCTGGTAAATAATTACCAATAACTGATATATCGGTTATAGCTTGATGGCCTAAATCTAACGCTTTAAGTTTAGTACAATATTTTAAAACTTCAATATCTGCACTAGTCATCCGAACATAGTCATAATACTGAATTAATACCGAAAAAGTTATATCATCAGTCCTTAAAGACCAACGGCCTAAATGAACTACCCAATTAGTTTCAATATCAGGATAATCAATTCTAAATTGATTGCACTCTTCATTAGTAAGGGGGGTATTACTTAAATCAAGACTCTTAATATTAGGAAATAAAGGGAGGAGCTTTTTTACTTCTTCATAAGTGATATTAGTATCTGATAGGTCTACTAATTCTGCCGAACTTTCCAGTTTTTTCTTCCCTACGGTAATTGTAAAATCAAAATTAATATTAGGATACTCATTCATTAAAGCAAGTTCTTCTTCAACTGTTAAATTTTGATTAGTCAAATTTACTTCTTTAAGCTTTTTAAACTTTGAGATAAAACTTGCTAATTTATCATCTACTTGTACTTCACTCAAATCTAAATAAGTTACATCATCACGTACACTCATGCCGTATAAATCAATAACGATATTAGCCGTGAATTTTATTTCGGGATACTTTTTTTCTAAATAGGCTTTATCTTCTTTAGAAATATCTAGTTTACCAAAATCTACCTCTTTAAGAAGATAGAATTCATTAAGTTTATCGGCTATTTCTTTAACATTAACTTTATCTAAATTAGTTAGATTAATAATTTTAGAGTTACGAGTAAAACTTAAATTTTCAATTTTAATCTTTTGCAAACCGTAAAAAATTAAAAGACAGCAAATAATATTGGTTATTAATAAAACAACTTCAATTACGAAAAATCTTTTTTTCATATTATGTCCTTCTTTTTACTATATCAAAAGAATATCATGTAATTGGTTAAAATTCAATTAAAATATCCCTTAAAAAAGATGGCTATGTGCCATCAATAAATTTATTTTTTAATAGGTAGTAAATTATCAAAGAAGTTCTCTGTCTTTTTTAGTTTAACTTTTAAATAAATAGTATTAATTAAATCAGTTATAGAATATACAATCATCATAATACCAATATATAGAGCAAGATAATTAGCGCCAATGGGCTTAATAACCATTAAAATACCTACAGTAATAGTTACTACTGAAATAATAAAGGGTATTAACCACTTTTCATTGTTCTTATTAAGAGCAAGCGAAAGTCTTATTTTTGTTAAGCCACCAGTTACAAATATAACACCTAATACAAAGGTTAAAATACTTTCTAGTATTTCTCTATTTAAAAATATTGCTAACCCAGCGACTAAAGCTAGAACACCGTTTGTAGCAAAAGATGATGACAAAATATAATTAGCGCGAAAGCTATTAATAATATCAAAGACACCATAAATTACGAGAATAATTCCTAAAGTATTTGATAAAACAGCTATAGACTTATCAGGAACAATTAGAAAAGCAATACCAACTATTAAACAAAGCACTGCTGTTACAACTGATACATTTAAACTTTTTTGAATTTCTTTTAACATATATACCTCTTACCTTTTTATTATAGCACGGATGGATTATTTAATCTAATATTTTCATAATAGCAGGTAGCATTTGCTTTTTACGGCTTATTAAATCAGGGATAAATAATCCTTCATAAATATCTTGAAGTTCAAAAGCGGTTTCTACTAAATTCTTACTTTCATCATTGTAAAGAACATAACTACCTTGTTTAATTATATCCGTAATAAAAATAAGCACTCCTTCATATAAAGTTTCACTCATTTCATTTAACTTAGCAACAATTTTAGGTATATTATCCGTTATTTCATCAAAATCCATCGTGGTAATTTGGCAAATACCATATTGTTTATTATTTATCATATATGATTTAAAATCTTGACTAATAAGCTCGGCAACGCTTAAACCTTTGACAGAACTTGAAGCTTTTAAAAATTCAAAACCATATTTGTTAAGGTCAACTTGAGCTATTTTAGCCATTTTCTTAGCTAAATCAATATCAATTTGCGTTGTTGTCGGTGATTTAAATAACAAAGTATCAGAAATCACAGCAGAAAGTAAAAGACCTGCTATTTCTCTAGGGCAATTTATTTTTTCTTTTTCAAAACGGTCAAAGATAATTGTTGCCGTACACCCTACGGGCCGACAAGTAAAATAAATAGGTGTTGTAGTACCAATGTTGCCAATATTATGATGGTCAAATACTTCAACAATTTCAGCTTCTTCAAGGCCCTCGACCGATTGTTCATAATTATTATGGTCGACAAGAATAACTTTTTTCTTCGTATAATTAGCTGAATCAATTAGTTTTAAAACGCCTAAACATTCATTATTTTTATTAACAATAGGATAATTATTATAATTAAGTTTTTTACTTAGATTTAAAAAATCTTGATAGTAACTATTTATATCTATCGTATGGGGATGAGGGGTTTTATTAATTGTCTTAATATAATTAGATAAAGATAACTTATTACAAAGTTCAAAACTAGAGTAGCTACTTGTAATAACATTAATTTTATTTTTAATAGCTTTATCTAATAATTCTTTAGGTAAAACTTTATTGCCCGACATAATAATAAGTTGAACATTACAATCTATAGCATAATCGAGAATTTTAAAACGATCGCCTACCACAACGATATCATTTTTCTTTAAAGTATTTTCTTTAATAAAGGTTTCACTACTAACCGGACAAGTTTGAATTTGGCCTTTGAAATCATGATTATAATTCGTAATTATCTTAGCATTTAATGTTTTAAGTAAATGTTTAATATTAGTATCTACAATATCTCTTCTACCCCCGATTAAGTATTTAGCTAATTCTTTTAAAGTAATATAACCCGTTAAGATATTATCATCATTTACTAAAGGTACGGCTGTTAAGTCTCTTTCTTTCATAAAATTAAAAGTATCGTTAATACTTTCATTTTCATTAACATAAGCTTTTTTGGAATATTTTACATCTTTAATTTGAACTTTTACATCATTTATATATGATGGAGCTTGAACATTAAAGTAATCTAAAGCCCATTTAGTCCCCCGATTAATAGGGCCAATAACCTTTGGTATACAATGAATGCCTTGTGCTTGTTTTAAATATGCTAAAGCAATTGCGGAACATACCGAGTCAGTATCGGGATTTTTATGGCCAAACACATATATAGGTTTCATATCTTCACCTTCTTATCCTCTTATAAATTTTATCATAGATGCAAAGATTTTTAAACTAATTAAATACTACTTTATACCTTTTAATTCAAATAGGATATCTCTAAGTTCCATAGCTCTTTCAAAATCAAAGGCTTTAGCAGCTTCATTCATTTCTTGTTCAATTGCGTTTATAGTGGCTTCTTTTTCTTTTCTTGTCATTTGTTTTTGATGTTTCTTATCAAAAGAGGCATTTATTGAAATAACTTCAGGAATATCTTTAATAATTGTTTGTGGAGTTATATTATGTTCTTTATTAAATCTTTCTTGAATTTCTCTTCTTCGCGCGGTTTCTTTAATAGCTTCGGTCATTGAGTCACTCATATTATCAGCATACATAATAATATGGCCTTCTTTATTACGCGCGGCTCTACCAATAGTTTGAATTAAGCTTCGGGTACTTCTTAAAAAGCCTTGTTTATCAGCGTCTAATATACATATAAGACTTACTTCGGGGATATCTAAGCCCTCCCTTAAAAGATTAATACCTACTATGACATCATATACCCCTAAACGTAAATCTCTTATTATTTTAAGTCTTTCTAAAGTCTTAATTTCATTATGTAAATATGCAACTTTAATGTTAACGCCTTTTAAATAATCAGTAAGTTCTTCACTCATTCTAACGGTTAAAGTTGTAATTAATACTCTTTCGTTTTTCGCTACTCTTTTATTAATTTCCGCGATTATATCATCAATTTGCCCAGCACTTTTTCTAACTTCAATCGTTGGATCTAATAGTCCTGTTGGTCTTATTATTTGTTCAGTGTATTTGTGATTGGCAAGCTCAAGTTCATAATCCCCCGGTGTTGCCGAAATATAAATAGCTTGCTTTATTTTCGCTCTAAATTCTTCAAATCTAAGAGGCCTATTATCAAGAGCACTAGGAAGTCGAAAGCCATAATCTACTAAAGTCTGCTTACGCATTCTATCCCCATTAAACATAGCTCTGACCTGAGGAAGCGTTACATGGGATTCATCGACCACTAAAAGATAGTCATCAGGAAAGAAATCCATTAAAGTAGTTGGAGTTTCCCCTGGTCCTCGTAGGGCCAAATGACGTGAATAATTTTCAATACCAGAACAAAAGCCGGTTTCTCTAAGCATTTCGATATCATAATTCGTTCTTTCTTTTAGTCTTTGCTCTTCAACAAGTTTTCCTGCTTCATGTAATTCTTTTAATCTATCATCAAGTTCAGCTTTAATATTTTCTAAAGCCTTAGCCATTTTTATAGGATCAGTTACAAATAGTGACGCTGGGGAAATTATAACTGTTTCTCTTTCTTTTAATACACTGCCAGTTAAAGGGTCAAATAAACAAATTGAGGATACAACATCATCTTCGATTTCAATACGGATGGCCTCGGCTTTTTCATTGATAGGTACAACATCAATTAAACTTCCTCTTACCCGAAAAGTACCCCGGTGAAAATCCAAATCATTACGTTCATAAGTTAAATCAACAAGTTTGGCAATAATATCATTACGAGAATATTTATCGCCTACACTTATGGCAAACATATTATTTTCATAGTCTTCTTTTTCCCCAATGTTATAAATACAAGATACCGAAGATACAACAATAACATCATCAAAATTAATTAAAGCTGATGTTGCCTTATGTCTAAGTTCATCTATTTCATCATTTATGGAAGAATCTTTTTCAATATAAGTATCAGAAGATGGCACATATGCCTCAGGTTGATAGTAGTCATAATAAGATACAAAATACTCAACATGATTATTAGGAAATAATTCTTTAAACTCAGCATAAAGTTGACCTGCTAAAGTTTTATTATGGGCTAAGACTAAAGTTGGTTTACCAGTTTTGGCTATAACATTGGCAATTGTAAAGGTTTTACCTGTACCAGTTGCACCAAGTAAAACTTGATCTTTTTTACCTTCATTAATACCCCTTACTAGCTCATCTATTGCTTTTGGTTGATCGCCTGACGGTTTAAATTTAGATACTAATTCAAACATAATAGCCTCCTAAAAATAATACTACATAATTCCAACAATACATTTTAGCATTATTTATTAAACAAAACAAGGAAAGCTTTTTTAAGTTTCCTTGTCATTATTTTTTCTATAGTTTATAAGTCAAAAAGAGCAATAAATTTTATGATATAGTTATAATATATATAAATACAATTACAGTTAAGAAAAGTGAAATGCTATTTAGGATTAACCCAGATAAATTTAATCCACTTTTATGTTTTTTTAAACTAATTATGGAAAATATTAAACCTAGTATTGATGGTGTTAAAGAAAATAAAGTAAAGCCAATATCAAAGGCAACAATGTCAAACATAGTATAATAATATCCTAAACTACTTACTAAATCGAGATTACCTAAAGCAAGCAAAGTTAACAAAGTCCATACTGCTGCTATAATACCTAATACTAAACTAGCAATTCCCATTCCTTGTCCAGGAACTCTTACCTTACTATTATTAACATCGTCTTTATGAAGTAATACTCCACAATTTAAACAAACGTCAGCGTTTTCTTGAATCTGATGTCCACAATTAGCACAAAATTTTCCCATATCATATCCTCCTATATTTTTATGGTAGTGTGCATAGTTTATACACAAACTACCTGTTTTTTCCTTTATTTATCTATATTTTTCTATATATTTTCTT
>CANQIK010000019.1 GCA_947624085.1 uncultured Bacilli bacterium | reverse complement strand
AAAAAAAAAAAAAAAAACAAGATTATTCCTAATCTTGTGTGTCAATTGACGTGAAGTTTTATACTAAATAATGGTTATTTTAAGCGATTTTATATACTTAGAAATTATAGATTTACTAGTCCTCTTTTGATATTTTTTAATCATTTTAGAAATGCTATATATTTTAAAATATGTTTCATTTTCTTTATTCATTAAATATTCCAAAGATTTTATAACTAATTCTTTATCATTTTTAGCCCTTACAAAGCCTTTAGCTAAATTATATATATCATTATTAACTTTTGCATTAATTCTTTTAAAATAATTATTACTTTTCTTTTTAAAAATATATTTATAGCCATCATAATTTTTTAAAACTTTTAAAGTATCAAAATAGCCAATATTAATATTATTAAGAATAGCTTCACTATCAAGAGTTAACATTCTAGATAATCTTCTCGAGGGCTTTATAACCACTAATTTTGATGAATCTATTGGAATTTGTTTTAAGCCTACGCCCTTTAATTCAACGGAATAAACTTTATCATAATTCTTTCTTAATAGCATATTATAAGGAGCATTATTATAAAAACCACCATCAAAATAATAACTATCATTTTCTAACTTTTCCATCTTAAAGATAGGTAAATAACAACTTGATAATAAATAGTTAGTAAGACTTCCTTTAGGCATATCTTCTATAAAAAGATCTAATGGCTTGGCGTCTTTTAAACGAAGTGTACTTAAGCCAAATTCTATATCACTATTTCTTACATCATCTTCAATATCAAAATTATCAACAATTTGTTTAAGTCCCTCTACAGGTAAACCTGCATTCTTTAATATTTTTTTAGCTTCTTGAAAAGATAAGTCAAAAAATTCTTTATCATATTTTTTTAGATTTAATTGTTCTGCAAATTTTTTATTTATCCCAAATATTTTAGCTACATCAGGATTTTGCCAAAATGCTAATAATTCTTTTTCTTTATGAGCTGCTATCATCGCTGCATTAAAAGAACCAATTGAAGTACCTGTTACCCCCTTTATTTTAATATGGCATTTCTTAAAGGCATAATAAGAACCTATTTGATAACTTCCTTTTACACCCCCACCGGCAAAAGATATACCAATTTTCATTTATATACCTTCTTCTTGAAAATTAATAGGAACTTAGCCAAAAATTTACTTATTACTCTTTTCTTACTTCTTCTTTTTTGCCTCATATAATAACTTTGTAAAGTGTCATTACGATAATTTAATAATTTATTACTATTATCACTATCTTTTAAAATAGGACTACGATATGATTTAGTTAAAAATACCCTAGTATTAATATAATTTAAACTAACACCATGATATTTTAAGATTTTATTAAGTAAAGTCTTACTATTTACGCGACAGGCTTCTCCTCCACCTATATTAAGAATTTTATTATTAACTTTACTCATATTATCAATACATTTACAAAAAGCATAAGCAGCATCTTCTTTAGTAATAGTCTCTATCATAGTATTTTTGTTAATACTATATATGAAATGATCTTTAGTTAAATCTGTTAATATTAAGGGAAGTCTTAAAATAGTATAGTTTTTCATTTTCTTAATAATAAGATTCTCTGTTTTATATTTAGCCTCATTAAAATAATCATCAGCATTAATATTGATATCATCTTTAACGGTGGCAATATTACTATTATATAAACTTGTAGTAGACGCATATATTAAATAACATTTAGGATTATAATAACTAATTGTTCTTATAATATTTTCAGTACCATTTAATTCAATAATTTCCGCAATATTTCGTTTATATTCAGATAAAGGAGGAAGACAAGTAGCTAAATGAATAACAATGTCTTGCTCTTTAACTAAACTTTCAATTAAGCTTCTGTCTAAAATATCGCCATAATAGATATGAATTCTTTTACGATATTTTTTTAAGCGATTATAAGATTTACGATTTTTTAAATCTAGAGCAGTTATTTCATACTTACCTTCTGCTAAAAGATATTTAATAGTATGTAAACCGATACTTCCGGAAGCTCCGGTAATTAATACTTTTTTCATTTTACTCCTTATAGACCAAGCGCTATAGAATTGATAATAATATTTACTATAACTCCTGTAATTATACCATATAATGAATAAATATTCTTTCGATTATTAAATATTTCTTTACCAAGCTCAAATATTAATAAATATAAAAGCATACCTAAAGTAAAGCATAGTATTAAATGCTCAATCATTACTGGTATCGATCCTATTAACATACAAAGTAAGCCTCCCGTTAAGCCTGATAAACTTAATATTATAAGATAAAAGCTATTATTTTTCTTAAGACCACTGCTTATTTCTAAACCTAAAGGAATATTATGAAGACAAATTGCGATGGTCATTAATAGGCCTTTATAAAGAGATTCTTGAGCTAAAAGATATAAAGCCATGCACTCTAAAATATTGTGCAAAATTAAGGCTAAAATAGATATTTTACTAATATGTTCAATATGGGCATTATGTTCTTTAAGATTATCTTTATGTTCATGGTGTTCATGATGGTGATGAGGTACTAAATGGTCTAGTATCACTAACAAAACAAAACCTAATATAGTTATTATTATAGCTATTAAGACTTTATTAATAGCATAATCTGAGACTATATAAGATATTATTTCAGGTATTATGTCTAACAAAATTAAATTTAAAAGCACAACAAAAGCAAGAGAAACTGATACAACACTTATTACTTTTTTATTTTTAATCTGTTTAGAAAGAATATATCCTCCATAGAAGGATATACCTGTTATTAAGCATAAAATAATACCCATTTTATCAATCACCTTTAAGATATTAACAGTCTACTACTTTAACTTTTAAAGAAGAATTATAATCTTTACTATCATTTACTCCTTGATAAACATCTTCAAAATATTTATAAGTTACAACAGCTTTCCAACTATCAACTTTTTCTTGGTTCTTAGTTGTCGCTATTTCATTTTTATATTCTTTGCCTTCTTTTTCGGTAGGTATAGCTAAAGTACCTTTTGATGTTGTTATATCAAGACTATCTATTACTTTTTCATATTCTTTGTCATCAGCTGTCTTTTTGTATACATCAAGTACTAGTTCAGGACGGCCATATGTAGAATAAGCAAATACTTCTTCATCAGGCATTTTAAAACTTACTTCATAGCAGTATTTAGTTTCTTTTTTAGTGGTTGTTAAATTAACATCGATTACACTTTCGCCTGATACGTCTTCACCATCTTCTTGAGAGAAATTAGTGATATCTACATTAAATTCAACATCTTTACTTGAATTAAAAGTTAAAATATCTACTCCTTTTGATTCAATATCAACATTAAAGGAACCAGCATACTTTTGCTCACCAACATAATAAGCATATGTTGCAATAGATAAGCACGCTAGGATTACCGCGATGGCAATGATTAACCAAATTGTTCTTCTCTTATTACTCATTATTCATTACCCCACTTAACAGTACAATTAGTACCTTCCACACCTATTTTGAAGCCAAATTTTTTATTTCTTATATTTTGTTGATCAATATTTAAATTATATATTTTAGCTTTAACATGATACTTTTGGACAGCATCAGTTGTACTATCAGTAGTCGAAATACTTTCTGATACACTTATTTTATTATTATTATTATTATTTATTTGTGTTTCTGCTAAAACTTCTTGAGAATTATCACCTTTTGTAATTTCTACCGTGAACTCTTTCATATCATTAGTTACACCTTCAGAAGGAGTATACGTATCATATCCATTGCCAGTTATAGGCTCAACTGTTAAGTTAAATGTACAATTTGCTGTGCTATTATTGGCATCACCTACAGCTCCTAAAGTTACTGTTAAATTGCCTTCGCCTGAAACGGCAACAGTATTATTACCTTCATTTGCATCATCTTTAAGCATATCTGCATCAGTTACATTAAGAGTAAGGTTATCCTCAGCTTCGGCAATAAAAACAGGTGTGTACTTACCTGAAAAAATTGTGCCAACATTTAAGTTATTATTAATATTAATCTCTGATGCAAAATAAGAGTAAGCAACACTACCTACTGCTATAATAGCCGCGCTAACAAATAAAATTGTTGCAAAAATTGTTTTCTTCATCTTTAAACTCCTTAACATTTAATTGATTCAGAATCTACTCTAATCATACCACCATATTTTTTGCTTTTTAATTGCTCTTGATTTTTTGTAATATTATAAAATTTAACTGTAAATTGCCAATCAACAGCAGTTGGTTTGCGAAGATATGCACTTGATATCGTAGCATCATCAACAAGTACAGCATATCTTATCTCTTTTGTTTGACCATTTTCTGTTATAGTTTTTGTTTGCCATGTTAACTCATCAATATTAGTTTCTTTAATTCCGCTTGTTGTTGCGTTTTTTCCATTATTTGTTTTTGCACTAGCAGTTATCGTAAACTCTTTATTAGCTCCAAAAGTTTTTTCATATATATCAGCACTTTCATCCCAAACGAAAATGATATCATATGTACATGTGCTAACAACTTTATTATTTGAAGAACTTAAATATACAGATAATGTAGCTGTATCAGTTAGTTCATTACGGGTTTCATTATCATCAGCTTCTTCCTGTTTCATTAAATAAGCTTCAACATCAATATCAATAGATCCTGATGATGTTGACATGAATGATGGAGCCGCGGGAGCTGTTTGGGCATCAATAGGAACAGTTCTATTTACTGCATTAGAAGCTGCAAAATAAGCATATGATGCTCCTGTTATAGTAACAATCAAAGTAATGACACTTATTATGAGTAATGTTACTGTTCGACGTCTATCCATATCTTCACTCTCCTATTATAAATATTACCATATTTTAAATTTATATAGCAATAAAAAAGCAACGTTTTATTGCTTTTTTGTCTACTTAACACTCTATACTGTCTTGATTAACAGCAACGTATCCTTTAAAACTTCGGCCATTTAAATAAGCCTGATCTTTATTTTCATTATAAAATCTTAAAGTAAAATTATAATCTATGGTTGTTGGCTCTGTTGAACTAGCACTAGTAATTACTGCATCGTCAACTAGGACAATATAATCTCTTGGCTTTGAGCCATTATCATCAGTATATAATATATATTCATCCATATTTTTCTCGCCAAAGATTTCTGTGTTTATTGGATAATATTGTAAGTCATTTGGTATTAAAGAAGTTTCAATAGTAAATTCCTTATTAACTGTAGCAGTCCGATTATAATACTTACCTTGAGCATTATCTAAGTAAGGAACATCTTGTTGAGGATCGCTTGTCCAAACATAAATGATATCGTAAGTACATTTAGCTAAATGCCCTTCTTCAGAAGATAACAAATTAACAGATATATTAGTACTATCTGTTATTATGTTAGTATCTAAGGTATTAATAGTTATATCTAAGTCTTTACCCGATGTCGAAGAAAAAAGCGCAGTTTTTTGTGGTATATCTTCATTTACACCATTGTTAGTATTTTTCATTGATGTAGCCGAATAAGCAAATGAAGCTTGAGCAGCAGTTATTAATAAAGTTGCAACTGCTGTAACAAGCAAAAACATTATATTACCTTTTTTCATAGCTTACTCCCCACATCTAACATACCACATTAGTAACTTCTAAATGACCTTTGTATTCTTTATTTAATAACTTATTTTGCTCTGTTGGTAAAGTATAAAAAGATAAAGTAAATGTCCAATTACTACTAACTGTACCATTACCAGTAGTGGTTATTGTAGCCCCTTTAACAACTGTTGCTCTTTTCTTATCTCCTCCATCCCAACTTAATGCATCAAGATTTGTTTCGGCTAATTTAGGTTGAGATTCACCATTACTTCCTTGTAAAGATAATTCAAATTTGTATTCTTTATTATCTTCTTGGGGTGTCTCCACTTGATCAGAAACTTCTTCTATAGCTTCTTGATTATCGTTTTTTGCAGGAAGTTCAGTAGTAGCCTTATATTCATCGCCATCCCATACAAATACAATATCATATGTACATGATATAGTTCCCGAATTACCTTTTCCATCTAAAGTAACATTAATATTGGCTGTATTATTAACAACATTACCAATATTTGCTGTTGTTAAAGTTTCAATATTAATGTTTAAATTTAATTCATTTCCCGGATTAGCAGTGAATACCGGTTTAACAGAACTAGTTGTAATATTAGTATTAATATTGCTTCCTATATTAATTTTGGCACTAAAATAAGCATAGCCCGACATTGCCACTGCTAAACTTATTACTAAAATTCCCATTATTAAACTAGTATTTTTTTTCATGGTGTCACCTCATCAGTGGTTTCTTCATAAGCCGGCTCCTCTAGTATTTCTGTAGACGGAGCTATTGATTCAAAAGATGGTTCTTGATTTATGTTTGCAGGATCTTCAAATGAAGGCATTTCGCCTGCTGCATCACTAGAAGCTGCACTATACGATAAAGTAATATTACCATTACTAATAGATATATTTACATTACTTATAGTTTGAACATCTAATGAAGGTTTAACATTCAAAGTATAGGATGTAGGTAAATTCCATAATTGATATGGTGTTGGCAGATTAGAGTTTTGAAGTGAACTATTTACTTTCATTATTTGATATACAGTTGTTTTGTTATCATAAGCAAGTTTTTGAATGCTTGTATTTGCAGAAACAACATTACCACTCATGTCAACTTTGGGATTAGCTGCTAAACTTATTGTGCTATTAGAACCCGGTAATATGGTAAGTACAGTTTCATATGTTGTATTATTATTTTTAACTTGAAGCGTATAAATTCCTTCAACAATATTGCTAAGCGTATACCTTCCGTTTTGTACAGTAGCTTTTTGCCCATTTAATACAACTTCGGTTGCACCAGTAGCACTACCTGTAAGAGTATAAACATTTTTACTATGATATGGCTCTTGCTTGACAACTAAATCTAAGCCTACTTTTTTGCTATTGAATTCCGGATCAGTATCTTCAGCAAGCCATGCTTTTAATGCAAATTTGTTACTTCCTGTAGAAGTTTCAAACTTACCTACATACAATTGATATTCAGCATTCTTTGTTTGATTGGCAGCATCACTACCTGTATCATTAACGATAGGTAAATCGCCTACTCTAATTGGTCCCATCACTAAAGTATTACTAGTACCACTAACTTTATATAAAGCTACAAGAACATTTTCCAAAGGTAAAAGAGTGGTAACATTACTACTATTAGACGTTGTATCTTTTAAAAGCAATTGATAATAAAGAGAATAATCACTTTTCTTTTGAATTTCAATAGTTGCTTGGTTAGTATTTGACACTAATTGCGCATCGTTTTCCGAATATGTTGTCATGTTTGTATAATTGATATTAGTCACATTTATAACCGTTGAAAGATTACCCGTTTTTATAGTTTCAGTATTGTTAGTCGCACTACCATTACTTAAAATATAAGAATATGATGTAGATATAGTAAGACTAGCAATAGAAATAAGTACTATAAGTAAAATAATTAAAATAGTTGAATTAGTCTTTTTCATATTCTTTCACCCTATTTTAATAATAACATAAAATAGTTAAACTAACAAGGAAATTAATCTTTACAAAAGTAAACTTTATATATTTTTTGCAAGTTATCCATACTATCTTTTAAAACATCATACATATTATTGATAATCTTTTTAACTTTTGAACCTGCCTCTTTTGCTTCTTCTTGTTTGTTTTTAACAATATCTATACTTTTTTTAGTTCCTTTTATCATCATATCAATAATAATTTCATCACTATCATCTTTAAATAACTTCATTTGCGTCATAAATTCCGAACCCATTTTAGCCATCATATTAGGTTCTACAACTTCTTCTTTATTATGTTCTAAATAATGTTTACACATCTCACAAATTTCATTATATTTAGCTTTTTCTCTTTCTACTTCTTTTAATAATTTCTTATTTTTAATTTTAAAGATAACTTCATCGATACCTATAATACCCATTTTAGCATTTTGATATATATCCTTTATTAATTGTTCTTCTGTCATAAAAAATCACCCATTTTTATTATGGATGTTTTTTAACTTTTTATACTTCTTGAACTACCGCGATTATCATTGGCTTACATTCCGTTTCACTATATAAATAATGCCCTAGTTCTTCTCTAATTTGATTTTTAATAAGATTATAATCAATATAAGTAGGCGTAATATTATTTTTAATTACTTCTTCACATATTTTTTTAATTTCTTCAATCATTTCTTTAGAGTCTTTAACATAAATAAAACCTCTTGTTGTAACTTCAGGACCTACTAACAAAACTTTATCTTTTTTCGATACCGTAGCACTTATTAAGACAATGCCATTTTCTGATAATATTTCGCGGTCTTTAATTACTAAATCACCTATATCATCAGTACTATTACCATCTATAAAAATATCATCTACATCAATATGTTCAAATTTATCCTCTAATTTTTTATCAGTTATTTCAACCAAATCACCATTTTGTTTAAGCAAAATATTTTCGCTAGGTATATTTAAGGTAGAAGCAATATTGGCATTACCAACCATATAACGATATTCGCCTTTAACAGGCATATAGTACTTAGGATTTAATAATTTTATCATTAACATTAAATCTTCTTTAGAAGCGTGTTGTAAAATGGTGTAATTTTTAGGTAAATCAATGACATTACAACCAAACTTAGCAAGTTCATTTTCAAGTTTAACAAATATTTTTTCACTACTATCATATTTGGGTTCAGAAAAGACAACAGTATCAGTAGGTTTTAATTCAATGAACTTATCATATCCTCCTAAAATTTTGTTTAAATTAGCATAAGGATATGCTTTATCATCACTTATTAATATAATAGCATCTTGATCTTTTAAATTAGATAAATCCCCTATTATTCCCTCTTCTACTGTTAGATAGTTATTAAGAATAGCATAATCAATAACATTTTTTAATCTTTTACCCATAACAACTATTTTACGATGGGTATTAGCCACGGCATTAAAGATTTCATTTATGGTATATAAATGATCTGATAAAACACTAAACATAATTCTTTTTTCATTATGTTTTATAATATATTTGAAATAATCTTCTAATTTATGTTTAGGAGATGTATGGCCACTATTTTCGGCAAAGACTGATTCACATAATAAGCATAGAACCCCTTGTTTACCAACATAAGCAATTTTACCAATATCACTATCATAAGCCCCCATCATAGACGGATCAATTAAGAAATCACCGGTATAGCAAATAGCTCCATCAGGAGTATTTAATACATACATTACACTATCGGGAGAACTATGTGATATAGATATTGGAAAAACCGATACTTTACCAAAATTTATCTTTTTATGAGCCTTAATTTCTATAATACTACTTTCTTTTATACCTGATTCCATTAAACAGAATTTAGTAAATTGCGTAGCATAGATTTTAAGCTCGGGAATTTGTGCTAAAAGATCAGTTGTAGCGCCCATATTTTCTTGATGACCATGCGTTATAAAAAGCCCTTTAATTCTTTTTCTATTTTTAACTAAATAAGTAAAATCCGGTATAATGTAATCTATTCCTAAAAGATTGCCAGTAGCATATTTTAATCCACAATCAAAGACAAAAATATCATCATCTATTTCCACAACATAGCAGTTTTTACCATTTTCATTCAAACCACCCAAACCAAAAATTTTTATTTTACACATTGATATCACCTTCATTTGATAAAAGATTTCTTGGTGTCATCATTATATCAAATAAAAGTTTATAAATCAATATTACCTTTTTTCAGATATTAAACTAGTAAGGGTTGTAATACCTAAGTTTTGGTAATTAATCTTTTGTAAAAGAATTTTAAAACTTGCTAAAGAAAGGGAATCATCAATCATAATTATATCGCCTGAATTAATACTAGCTTTAATTAAAGTACTATCAGAAATAGTATAAGTTGGTTCTATTAAAAACTTATGATCCTCTAAACAACGCTCTTTATTATAATTATTTAAAATACATATATCATTATTAATTTCATTTTCCTTAAGTTTCTTTTCTAAAGCAAAATAATCTTTATCATAATTTATTTGTTCAAATACGGACTTTTTCTTAAAGTTATCTAGGGTAACTAATTTATCAGCTTTAATTTTATGTTTTAAAATATAATTTTCTACCGAAGGATTATCACTTATAATTAGGGAAACTTCTCTTTTAAAAGAATTAGCTTTATTGATGATAAAGCCTTCACTATTATTAATACTTATTGTAGGTTCTACTTCATTATAAACAATTTTATCTTCTTCAAAAACACCTTTATTTTTCATTTGATAATAGCTTTCTAAACTTGCTACTTCAATACCATTTACACCTGGAGTAATATAATCACCCTTAATAACGGCATCAACACTATCATATTCATATTTATCTTTATTTTGCACAATTTCCTGCATTAAAGCACTTTTATAAACTAAAATCGTAGATATTTTTTTAGCATAATAAAAAGAGAAAGTCAAAAGAGCTATAACAGCCAGAGATTTAAATAATTCTTTTTTCATCATTTAAATATATGAATTAATATTATTTAATAGAATAAAAAACAAAGAACTAACCAATTCTTTGCTTTATAATTTCATAACCTCTTTTAGCATTTTGAATAAGAATATCATAAACAAATTCATCTTTTCTTAAAAGCTCAATAAATTCACATTCTTCTTTGGTAAAGGTTCGATACTTAGGAGTCTTAGCATCTTTAATTTCAACAATGACATCGGAGCCTAATAAATAATCAGCGGATACACCTAGTGCATAAATAAATGCCATAATTGTTTCAAGTTTAGGACTTCTTTTCTCACTTTCATATAAGCTAATAGTAGCTTTACTAACACCTACTAGTTTACCTAATTGCTCTTGCGTCATCTTTTGGTTAATTCTAGCACTTTTAAGTCTTGCACCTATTAACATAGCCCATTCCGTCCTTCTTGTTGTTAGTATAATGGAAAATAATTTTAATTTGGGTATTATTTACTTTCTGTAAACAAAAAGAATAATAAAATTATGGCTTTATTATTCTTATATATTATTCGCTGTCTTCTTTTTTAGTTGAAGATAAGAATGTTACTCTTTCAGCGATTACTTCTGTTACATAATTTATATTGTGATCTTTATCTTCATATGAACTAGTTTGTAAACGACCTTTAATTCCTATAACATCCCCTTTTTTACAATACTCACTGGTATTAACAGCAATGCCATCCCATAGAACACAACGAACAAAATCACAATCATATTTTCCTTCAGAATTTTTAAAATTACGATTAACCGCTACTGTTACGGTAGTAACTTTTTTATTATCGTCTTTTTCGATTACTTCAGGATCTTTAGTCAGTCTTCCTACTAAAACTACATTATTCATGTTACCTCCTTTCAAGGAGAATATAACATTTATGAAGATTTTAAACAAAAAGCCAATTTACAAAATTGGGATAGCCAAAATTATAAATTTGGCTTAACTAAATTTATAAAATTAATTAAAAAATATGGTCAATTTTATAAAATTAGTAAAATTTAAGAGTACTGTAAAGATATGTAAATAGTTACTCTTTTAGCAAACGATTTAACTCAACAGCATATTCCATCGGTAGGCTTTTTTTGAAATCAGATATAAAGCCAAGAACAAAAAGATCTTTAGCAGCTTGTTCACTTAAGCCTTTACTCATAAGATAAAATAATTTTTCTTCGCTTATTTTTGAGATAGTTGCCTCATGTTCAATAACACTTGAATTATTAAACACTTCATTTTTAGGATAGGTATTAGATTTAGACTTATCATCAAGCAAAATCGTATCACATTTAACACTGGCAAGCGATCCTATAGCTGATTTAGCTATTTTAACAGTGCCCCGATAATTACTTACTCCTCCATCTTCACTAATAGATTTACTTAGTATCGAGCTATGGGTATTTTTACCAAGATGAATCATTTTTGCTCCAGCATCTAAATATTGGTTACTTTTAGCATAGGCTATACTTATCGAATTTCCTCTTGCATTATCACCTTTTAATATACAAGAAGGATATTTCATTGTAACGGCACTGCCAAGATTACCATCAACCCACTCCATATAGCCGTTTTCTTCCACAATGGCTCTTTTGGTAACTAAGTTGTAAACATCTTTACTCCAATTTTGGATAGTGGAATATTTACATTTACTATTTTTGCCAACATAAATTTCGACTACTCCCGCGTGTAAAGAAGTTGTCGAATAGTTTTTAGCAGTACAACCTTCAATATAGTGTAGTTCTGAATCATGATCAACGATAATAATCGTTCTTTCAAATTGGCCAAGGTTTTCAGTATCAATCCGAAAATAGCTTTGCAAAGGTCTATCAAGTTTAGTAAAAGGCGGAATATAGATAAAACTACCCCCACTCCATAAAGCACTATTTAATGCTGTGTATTTATTTTCATTATATTTTACTAGATTATTAAAATATTTCTTAAATAAGTTAGGATATTTTTTTAAAGCTTCATCAGTTGAAGTAAAAATAATATTACTATTTGAAGAATTATGGTAAACAACTTCACTTTCATACTGATTAGTAACACCCTCAAGATAATTTTTTTCCGCATCAATTACGCCTAAATCATTAAATGTCTTTTTAACATTTTGATCAACATTATTCCAATCACAACTTGGAGCTTTAAAAGAGCCTTTATAATAATTAATTTTAGAAAAGTCTATTTTTAAAGTTGGCCCAAAGGAAGGATTATCTTGTTTTAAAAATTCTTGATATGCTAAAAGCCGAAAATCTTGCATCCATTTCGGTTCATTTTTATTTTTAGATAAATTAATAATAAATTCTTCATTTAGATTACTATTCATATGACTTCCCAAAATTTATAATACACTAATTATTAAGCAAAAACAATTGTAATTAACGACAAATTTTGATAAACTAAAGAAAATAGGAGGATATGGAACATGGATCAAAGACCTCATTTTGGACCTCAATTTAATCAAGGAGCGCCTAACCCAATGCTATCACCAATGCAATTGGGCTCTTTACCGGGAAATCAAATGGCTCAGCCCCCAAGGCCACCATTAAATGGTACACCTTTTACTCAAGGGCAAGTAAATACTTTTAATAATCCTACACCTGTAAATCCGGCTTTGGCTCCTAACCCTAATCCTAGTATGATGCCTACTCCTAATACTAATATGATGGCTACTGGTTATAATTCTATGGGAATGCCTACTAGTTATAATCCTATGGGAATGCCAAAGACTACAGTACCAAGTCAAATATCGCCGGCTCTTGATAGAGGACCAGCCGTTATGATTAATCCAAGAGTAACTCCTAGTCCCGGCCTAACACCTATTGACCCTACACCTCATAAAAGAATTGAAGGAGTTCCATCAGGTTTATCAAACAATAATTCTGCTTCTTTTATAAATCCTCCATTAAGTCCTGCCGTCCCAGTTACACCAGAAGTTAAACCTGCTTTAGAAAGACCGCAAAGCTTTAATCCTGGTTCTTTAAATGGTCCTAATCCCGTGCCAATGCCCACGCCTGCTCCTGCACCTATAGAGACTGCTCCTGTTGTAGTACCTGTACCTGAAGCTACTCCAACCCCAACTCCAGAACCAGATCCAACTCCAGAACCAGATCCAACTCCAGATCCAATTCCTAATCCTGAACCAGTGCCTCCTGCTCAAGCTCCTGCTGTGGAAATACCTGCGCCAACTCCAGCCCCAGCATCTGTTTCTATTGAAGCGCCAGTAACTTTGCAAGCACCTATCCCAGAACCTCCAAAAGAGATGGCACCTATGACACCTAGCTCAATAGCAGTGCCAATTAACAATATCAACGCTTTATATGAGCAAAATATTTTAACGCAAAAAGTTAATGCAATATGGCAAAATCTATATGCTCCCGCATTAACTCCAGAAATAGAAAAATTAATTTTAGAATATGTAGATAATTATCATACAACCTTAAACTACTGCCTTAACACCCCTAATGCTGATAATAGCAAAAAACAAGAATTAGAAGTATTATCAGGACCTATTAATGAAATTTACAATCCTAATAATGCTAAAATGTTTGATGGCAATTCTTATCCTGCTGTTGAGATTATTCTAAATAGAATAAATGAATATGCTAATGGTTTAGAAAAAGGCTATACCAGAACTTTAAAAACTCATGGCTCTAGTGTTGAAACAGAAGAACCAACGCCTAGCCTTAATACTTTTGGCTATTTAAGTGTATTATTTATCTTTGTCTTTGTTATCGCCTTTAGTATAGGCCTAGGCTATTTACTATTCCTTTTAAAAAAATAGAGTCATATTATTTTGACTCTATTATTAATTTAATGGCCGTTTTTTGTTCGCCATTTATCTCAATATCACTAAAGGCAGGAATTACTACCAAATTTACTCCCATTGGTGCGACAAATCCCCTTGCGATAGCAATAGCTTTAATAGCTTGATTTAAAGAACCTGCCCCAATAGTTTGAATTTCTGCGGTTTTAGATTCTCTAAAAATATTAGCAATAGCCCCTGCAACTTTACTTGGATTAGATTTTGTACTTACTTTTAATATTTCCATATCATTTCCTTTCTCCTAATATATATGAAAATTTCCAAAAAAATATTAGTTCTAAATGAGACTAATATTTATTTTTGTTCTAGTAAGTAGTTAGTAATTGGATCAACTAATTCAAGAATACCATGAATGAAGAAGAAGAAACCTAAAGTTAAAATTTGTACTTCTGATTCATAATATAAGTTTATAACCGATAGAAGACCACTTAAGATAAACAAGATTAAAGTTATCATTCTAAGCAACCAGATTTTTTTCTTACGATCATGATAATAGTCTATTTTCTTAAGTTTAATTAAACTCATGAAGCTTATCCATACAAAGAGGGTCATTGCTAAGTTTAAAGGTACGGCCTTAAAATCTGTAAATACTGTAATAATTATGGTTATAACACTAGCTATCGCTGTAAATAAGCCTTCCAAATCTTTATCTTTAAAAGTTAATATAAATTGCCCAAAATTAATAAGACCATATAAAGCTAATACTATTAAAAAAACTATTTTAACATTTTTAATACCCATAATCGGTAAAGCCAAAACAACACAACCTGTAATAATCAAAAAAACTGCGGTAATTAAATCAACGAGAATCTTTTTCATAATTAATACCTCCAAATCTTCGCTCAACGCCGTAGAAATCAGCAATTATATTATCCAACATTTCTGGGGTAAAATCAGGAAAGTAGGTATCTTCAAAATACATTTCAGCATAATATAATTGATAAAGCATGAAATTACTTACCCTTTTTTCTTTGCCGGTTCTAATTAAAATGTCAATCGGTGGTAAATCATTATCAAGATATCTTGTAAATGTATCTCTATTTATTTCTTCCTTTTTTACTTTGCCATTTACTAAATCATCATGATATCTTTCGGCTGCTCTAATTATTTCCTCTCTTCCGCCATAATTTAAACATACATTTAAAGTAGCATTAGTATTATTTTGCGATTTTGTAACAATGTCATCCATAGCTTTTACAACATCTTCTCTTAAGCCTTCTTTGGAACCGCTAAAGACTACTTTTACACCTTTTTCTAACATTTTTTTATAGTTTTTAGAAAACATTTCAATAAATAAGTCCATTAAATAGTTTACTTCTTCTTTACTTCTTTTAAAATTATCTGTAGAAAAAGCATATACACTTAAGTATTTCAAATCTATGTCAACAGCGTGTAAAGCTAGTTTTTCAAGCGCATCGCTTCCAGCTTTATGTCCCGCACTACGTTTCTTTCCTCTTGCTTCGGCCCAACGACCATTACCATCCATAATAATCGCAATGTGTTTCAGTTTATCATCTATCATTAATTCACTCCTTAAAATATTATATCATGCATTAGCTATTGAAAAAAAGTAATATAATGCATCATCCTTTTCTTTAAATGTTATTACATATTTAGTAAAGTCTTGATAATTTTCATCATTAATAGCAAAATTGGCGATATTATCGGTTTGATAATAATTTATTTTACTTGTATCAGTGTAAATACCATCAAGACTTTTTATGCCAATATATATAGTAGCAAGAGCCATATCACCTTTTCTTTCATATGATTTTTTATATACCATAAGCTTATCTTGATTATCACTATTACACTCATTTACTTCCTCATATAATTCTTTTTCTTGATCATAGGAATAAGAGGCACAGCTATTTACATTAATATGCTCAATATTGGTATTGTTAAAGTATTCATTATATTTTCTTTCCACATTATCCTTTGTTAAAGGAATTTGGGCATTATGTAAATATGACAAGCTTAAATATAATTTATCTTCGTTTTTAAAATCCGTAAAAAAATATGGGGTTACTAAATAATATTCTTTTTCGATATAGTTTTCGGAATTATTATTTATATAACCAGAAAATATTAATTCATCAACATATTTATTTAAATATTTAATGGCATAATCTTCTTCAATAAGCCCATTTTGGTCTATAACCGCGGAATTAGAGGCATTTTCTTGTGGCTTAGTTTTACTAGCAAAATGAACAATTAATAAAATTACACATATAAAAATTACAATAACTTCAATAACTGATATAGTGTTTTGCCAATTTTTCATTTTATCACCTACTTCATTTCAAAAAAGGCTATCGATTTGATAACCTTTCAAAATTTATAAATTATCTACGAAATGGTCCATCATCAAGATTAAGATCTTCTGAATCAATTTCTCTATAGTAATCCATTACCATTAAAATTGTTTTAAAATCGCTACAAACATAAGCTCTACTAGCTTCAGCTTGTAAATATCTTATTTTTTCATCAGTTGATAAAGAGTCATAAGTATCCTTAGTTATTCTAGGAGCTCTTTGCATATATTTTCTATACTCTTCAAGCTCATCTGTTGAAGTCCCCGGTGTTGGAGGCACTGGTGGAATTGGTGGTTCTGGTGTTCCTGGCGCTGGGGCAGGTGGATCTAATGGCTTCGGAGGCTCGAATCCTCCAGGAGATGTTGTTGGTGGATCTAATGGTTTAGGTGGTTTCAATCCTTCAGGAGCTTTTGCAGGTGGTTCTGGTTCTGGTTCAGGAGTAGGCTCAGGGTCTTTTACTGGTGGCTCTGGTTCTGTTTTTGGTGGTTCTGGTGATGTAGTTGGCACAGGCACGACTCTTTCAATATTTTCTCCTCGCAAAGTTTTATTTTCAGAAACTTCAGTACCTAGATGTTGCCTTATCGCTTGATCTGCTCTTACATGGCCACTTATTTCTGCTAACTCTATATTTAGCTTTTTCTTCTCATGCACACTTAATGCTTGACAATTTTCAATATCATTTTGAATGATTTTTATGCTTTCAATAATTTTAGGCATTGACCATAATGAGTAATGAACTTTTAAAATACCTATATTATGATATATTTGTTCAAACTCTTGAGAAAAGCCATTAAATTTCTTAGTTAAAGTACGTAAAAAAGATGTCTTAGTTTTTCTTGAATCCCATTTAGCTAATCTTGCAGAAACAACTTTTTTTACTTTATCATCTTTTATTTCCACATCTGGTATAGAGCTTGATGAATTAATTCTATCTTGCTCTTCATCAACGGGTTCAGTTGAATCTGTTTGATTAGGTTGATTTTCTTTGGAACTATCTTCACTTTCAGTTGTAGTAGTATTTTCTTGAGTCGTATTTTCCGTTGTTGAACTATCCCCACTATTTGAGGAATCACTTCTATCTATATTAAGATCTAAATTGTTTATAGCTTCTTCAAAGAAATCAACTACATCTTTACTTCTATCCGAGTCAAGCTGAATTTTTTTGGCTTCTTGATATATTTGAATTGCCATATTATATTTTCTTATTATTTCTGGATTAATTACAATTTTGCCTTTATTATCATATAAAGATCCGTTTTTTATACTATAGTTTAAGACATAATTAATTATCTCTTCTTTATTTAGCATATATATCACCCATTTCTTAAATATATGATACCATAATTTAACTTTAAATTTACATATTTTTTTCAATCATATGTCAAGTTTATTAGTCTAATTATAAAAAGAAAAAAAGTTAGCTTTTCACTAACTTAATTTTCGCGCTTTTTCTTAATAGAAAAGCCAATTATCGCAGTCTCTAGTAAAGCTAATGTTCCAATGGATAAGAACATTGCGACATTATCGCCAGTATTTGGCGCTTGCGATACAGCTATATCTTCATAGGCTAAAGCATATGTTGAGAATAAATCTGATTCAAAGGAAATAGTTTTATCTTCTTCAGATACCACAGTTGGTAAAATATCTGCACCATCATCATGGTCTCTTATGATATAAAAGACTCTTTGATAGCCTTCTTCAACTTCTGGTAAATCCTCAGGGATATTTATTATAAGTTCTATTTTATCAGTTAAGTTGGTTAATTTACCTAATTCTTTATCGTTCATAGCGTCTTTTACGATTAAAGAAATATCAAAGTATTTAGCTATAATACCATTAGCGGTTTTTTCTGCTAAAGCCTTATTAAATTGTTCAGCCTTTTCATCAGTTGCTTTTATATCGTGAGAATCAACATTAACCTCATACGCCGTATTTGCATCGACATTATCAAAATGTAAATTAGCTAAAGAAGCTCTAATAATATCATTTAACTTTTCTACATTGCCTAAGGCTAAACCATTTTCTGCTGTATCATTTACTTCGGCTTGCGCTAAGCCTGGCAATTTCGAATAGACATTTATTCCCTTTTCAACTTGAATATTACAAAACCATAGATATTTTACTGATACATCCTCTTGCTCTGCTACCGGTGATTTAGTATCTGGTCCTTTAGCTTCTTCGGAATCTAGACTAACTTCGCCGGTACTTCCTATAGTTTCTTCTCCATCTAAAATGGTAAATACTACATAGGCTATGCCATCACTTTTAACATACATATCCCAGCGGTAGGTATAAATGCCACTTTTAGTAACTTCGGCTTTAAACTCTGGTGCCCAACCGGCTGTTAAAACAATTTTATCTCCTACTCTTTGGCTCATGACAACTGCTTCAGTTACATACTCATTTTTAGTATTTTGTAATCCTAAAGTTACTTCAAAAAATTCGCCATCTTTAATATTATCAAAATTTAAATCAACATAGGTTTCTTCGGTAATACCATCATTAAGTTTTTCTTTACTAGCCTTACTATAAGGCCCATAGTTAGATGCCCCATTTAAATTAGTTATATTTTCATCTACTATGCTTGTAGAACCTTTGTCCCCATTTGGCACCCAATCACTAGGCTTATGTGTCGTAAGGGCACTAACGGGATTAATTAAACTTAAAGAAAGTGCACATCCCGCGATAAATTTTAAACACTTATTCATTTTTCACTTCTCCTTCCTTTTTATTCTTCATTTTATTCATAAGTGATAAATAATCCCCCGTCTTGGAAATAATATTATAATTATGAGTTTTACGAAATTCTTTTCTTTCTTGCGCATTTTTATGTTTTATTTTATCAGCCTTATCAATAAATAAAATTCCGTCTAAATGATCGTATTCATGAGATAGTATAGTTGCTTCAAATCCTTTAAAAATTTGTCTATGCTTCTTTTTGTTTATATCATAATATTCCATTTCAATTTCATATGGTCTATAAACATGACCTAGATTATCTAAGCAACTTGCACAAGCCTCCCAATATTCTGCTAGCCCAGTTTGTTTAGTAATTTGGGGATTAATTATAATTCTAAGCTCATTATAATTATTAAAAGTCTTATTTTGATATCTTGCAATTAATTCTAAATTCGTGTTTTTAAGGTAGATAATTCTTTTAGGAATACCAAGCTGAATGGCCGATATAGCTAAAATTTCATCATTTTGACAATAATTCTCTAAAATAGCAATATAACTTGTTAAATATTCATCATCTAGCTTTATTTTTGTACTTTTTTGCCTAAGATATTTTTCACTATATTGAATATTTAATGCTTCATATTTAATAGGCAAAGTATTTTCTTGTTTAGTTTTTATTAATTTAATATATTCTTCAAGATTGATTGAGCTTACTCTTTCAATAAAATTATTAAGGTCTTTTTGAGATTTAATCCTACTTTGCGTTAATAAAAAAGCCGTAGTTAGTCTTAGAAAAAGGCCTTTTTCATAATCAGTAATTAAAGAGGTACTATTAATAAAATCATAAAGATTATAGCTATCATAGCTATTAGTTTTACTACCTTTAAGAAAATCATCTTGGCAAGATATCCTATTTTTCAACAAATATTTTTTGCCTATTAATGAGCAAATTTTTTCTCTATCCATAATTACCTCGTCAGTTATAGTATAACATTACTTTTAAAAATAAGTTATTTTTGCTATGGATATCTTATGCATCATTTTAGGCGATGTCAAGCCAAATATACCTTTAATAAAGAGGTATATTTATATGATGGCTTGTAAAAATAATTTTATAATTTATGTAAAGTTAGTAATATTTGCCAGTTAAAGCATTAAAAAAGCCTGCTTTAAAGTTAAGCAAGCTCATTATTTCATAGGCATAATAATAAATTGAAGATTTTTCGCTGTAGCAGTACCTTTTTGATTAATATCATAGTTAGCATACACTTCTTTTACGCATAATCCCACTTTTTCACAACATTTTTTCATTTCATCAATTGTAAAAATTCTAAAAGTATGATGATCTATGTATTTTTTGCCATCTATTTCAAAAAGTATATTACTTTCTTCAATTTTGCTTTCTTTATTATATTCCCACTGCATTGTTCTTGACATATTATCATAACTATCCGTTTTTTGTCCTGAGCTTTAAGGATTATGTAAATCAATAATGATTTTCCCCTCATCTTTTAAAATACTCTTTAAATTACTATGAGCTATTGCTAATTCTTTAACATCATTTAAATGATTTAAGACAGCAAACATAGAAATAATGACATTATATTTTTTATTAAGATTTATATTTAATATATCTTGTAAATAAAGTTGGCTTTTTAAACGAGTTTTAGCAATATCTAACATTTCTTTGTTGATATCAAGTCCCTCGATTGTAAACCCTTTGCAAAATTTTTTTGAAAAATATAATTCAGCTCTATGGTGTTTAGTAGCATTTTTATGGTTTTTGTAGATTACTTTTTCATGAAACCAAGAGTCAATGATTTATTATTTTCTGGTATCGTTTGGGTGGCTTTTTCTATTGAAGAATTCATTAGAAACTATCGAAAAAAATAAGCTCTAATTAAAAGAAAAAACTTATTGAATAATGCTTTCAATAAGTTTTTTTAATAAGTAAGCTATGCTTTTGCAAAATTATTTCTTTTCTATATACGTGAATTTAATCTTAAAAAATCATTCTATATTAAAATTTAATAATTCTTTACAAATTTCCTCATATAAATCTTGTTCATGCTTTATAGTATCTATTAAAAACATTTATCATTTTCATACTCTTTTAAGCCTCTCATATAATAAGATTTATCAGTATCTAGGACAATAAATGGCATAATGTTATTTCTTAAGCACTCTTTAAACATAATGATTCTCCCTACACGACCATTTCCATCACCAAAAGGATGAATTTTCTCAAATTGAAAATGAAAATCAATAATATCTTCTATAGTAATGCTATTTTTAGAATTATATACTTTTAATAATTTTTCTATTTCTTTTTCAACATCACCCGGAGCAGTAGTATTAATAACGTTATAAACTCCTATAATATTTGGAACAACTTTAAATCCGCCAACATTATATCGAGGATTTTCTTCATCACTAGTATTTCTTTTTAATATCTTATTCATCTCAATTATCATATCTTTAGATAAAAGTTCATCTACATTATCTAACATATAATCAAATAATTTAAAATGATTTTTAGATTCTATTAAATCATCTAACTTAATTAAATCATTTGTTTTTGGAATAAAAGAAGAAGTATCAAAGATTGCCTCAGTTTGTTCGCTAGTTAATCTACTGCCTTCAAGTTTATTAGAATTATATGAAAAATTAACTTGTGAATAATGATATATATTTCCCTTAAATCTAGATTGTTTTTGTTGAATAAATTCATTTTTTATTTTATTTACATTCATAAATTCACCAACTTTCAAATTATCATGACATTTAATGCTTTATTAAAAATCCACCCCTAAAAGAGGTGGATTTTCTCATCGGCCTATAAGGCCAACTACTGGCGGCCAACATTTGGTG
>CANQIK010000018.1 GCA_947624085.1 uncultured Bacilli bacterium | reverse complement strand
TTATGAAAAATTTGAAATTATTTTTATTCGCTACTTTGGCTATGTTCGTTGCTATCACTGGCGTTAATGCCGCTGATAAACCTGTATATGCTGATGGTACTTATTGTACTGTAAGTAATGCTAACGATTTAGCAGAAGCTATTTCTGTTAAGTGGACAAATAAAAATGGCGTTGAAAAAACTTGCGAGAGCATCACTATTAATCCTGGATCTAATATTACTCTTGATAAAGACCTTACTTTTGATGGAGATGGGGCACTTGAGGTTAATGGGGGAAACGTTGTGTTGGATCTAAATGGCCACACAATAACATTTACCGCAGATAATTATTTTGATGTTTTAGATGGAACTGTAACTATTAAAAACGGTACTTTAGTTCAAAATTCAAAAGGCGACTATGCTGTTGTTTCTGTACAAGATGGAGCTAAAGTAAAGACAGAAAACTTAACTATTAATGCAATTGGAGCTGTTGGCGGTGCAAAAGCTGGCAAAATTCCACGCGCTTTTGATGTAAATGGTATTGATGAAGATTTTGCGACTCTTGTAGTAAGCGCTGATACAAAAGTAAATGTTACTAATGGTTATGGAATAGTTCTTTCAGGATCTGGACATATTACAATGGATGGTGCATGGTCTACAAAAAAATCTGTTGTGGCTTATGCTGATATGAATCAAATAACTAAAAAAGCAGTAAATAATACTGTTGTAAAATTTAATGGCGGTACTTATTCAAATGACGAGGATATTACTATTCCAGTAAAATATGGAAAATGGACATTAAATAATGGTACATTTACATCTAAATTGGCGAATGCTGTTTACGTATATAGTAATAAACTTGCAGAAAAACCTGCAATAACAAATGCAATAATTGGATTTGAAATTAATAATGGCACATTTGAAACTGAAGCTGAAAACACTTATCCTGTTGGAACTGCCGAGTTAATACACTTTATAAACGGTGGAACATTTAAGGCAAAGACTACTGGATATAGTTTTTGGAAAGGTCACGAAGCAGCTGACAAAAAAGTATCTAATGAATATAAAAACGTTACTGTAGTCGCAGCTAATGAATATACGGTTAAAGTAACTAAGATTGTTACTTCATTAACTGGTATTGAATATACAGTACCTGTAGAATTTAAAGCTGTTGAGGGACAAGTAGTTAATTTATTAAATGGTGCTAACATTACAGGACTTGATGCTGAATTAGAAGATAGAAATAGTATGTACGCAGCTAGATATACTTTATCTAATGGTACTACTGGATTAACTGAATTTACAATGCCTAGTGAGGATGTTACTGCTGAACTAGAAATAGTTCTAGTTGACTATAGAACTCCATTAGGAGAAGATACAGTAACTGAACCAGAAAAGGATCCAGAAGCTGGAGATCCTTCTGAAAATCCAACTGATAATACAACAGTAGATAATACTACAACAAATGAAACAGAAACTCCAAATACAGTAGATAGTATTCCAACATACTTAGCTGCTGGAGCAGTATCTATTATAGGAATTGCTTTATTAGGATTTTCAATCAAAAAAAGAATGGAAGACTAATTAATTATTAGTATTCTATATTAAAAAGACTCACATTTCGTGAGTTTTTTTGTGATTTAAATTTATGCAAAATTGGAATTGAATTCCAAATTTGTAAAAATATATCTAAAGTGTCTTTATAATATTCAAGCAACTCTTTGTTTCATACCTCCTGATAATTCTCTAGGATATTTATTCATGAAGTTTTCTAAACCATATTTCTTTAATAAATATATAACATAATCTTTATCTTTTTCATTATGGGTTATTTTAAGCCCTAGCATAGCATTATCTAATACTGTAAGCCAAGGAAGTAGGGCATCTTCTTGAAGCATATAACCTATTTTAATATTATCTTTAAATTTAATATTCCCAGAGGTTTTATCCTCTAAACCAGCGATAATATTAAGTAGGGTTGATTTACCACAGCCACTTGTACCTACAATGGAAATAAAACTTCCTTCTTTTACTTTAAAAGATACATCTTTAATAGCATCTATTTCCCCATTTAGGGTATGATAATTCTTTTTAATATTATTAACTTCTATAAGATTATTCATAATTAATAACTAAATCTTTATAGGTTACATAGTCCTCTAAAAGATTATTATCAATTAAGATATCTTCTAGATTTTGGAGTAGTTTTTCCGAAACAAAAGAATTATCTAGCCAAGAATCTGCTGTTTTATATCTATCTACTATTATAGTTAAATCTTCTACTGATGTATCAGGGAACTGATTTATAATAGCTTTAGCAATAACATCACTATCATTTTCTTTGACAAATTTTAAGCCTTTATTAATAGCTTTAACAAAGCTTTTAATTGTCTCTTCATTTTCTTTAATATAGCTTTTACGAGCATAGAAAGTTGTATAAGGCATTTCGCCTGATAATTCACCAATACTAGCAACTACATAGCCTTCTTTTTCTTTTTCTAAAGCTGTAGCATTAGGTTCACTTAAAGCAATGATAAGAAATCACTAATATAAGATGTTAGAATTAAAAGTAGATAATCAAATTATTAATTATAATTAAAATAAATAATGCATATTTTTTACTAAGGAGTTGATTGTTATTCACAAACTCTTAGATAGTAAATATGGATTATATTTAGAAATTGCTCTTATTTTAAATAAAAATATGTATAATGATCAAAAAATACCTTATCATATATTTAAACTAACCGAAGAAAAATTATTAGAAAAAAGCAAAAATATAAAATTGAAAATAACATAAATTTTCACATTTAACATTAAGTTATTTTAAAGTGTCCTTGTTAATGAGGAGGAATGTTAAATGGACTTATATAGGGTTAGGCAACAATTAAATATGGGAGTGCCATTAACATCAATGAAACTTCGAGTTACCGATTATTCAAGAGTCTCAACTGATCATGAAGAACAACAAAATTCTTTAAAAAATCAAATAGAACACTTTGACGAGATGATCAAAAGCAATGAAAATTGGACTTATGTGCCAGGCTATGTAGATGATGGTATAAGTGGAACTACTGATTATAAAAGAGATAACTTTATGCAAATGATAGAGGATGCTCACGAAGGAAAATTTGATTTAATAGTCACCAAAGAAATATCTAGATTTTCAAGAAATACTTTAGATAGTATTAAATATACGAGAGAACTACTTTCTTATGGCGTAGCTGTATTATTTACTAATGATAATATAAATACCGCTTTGCCTGATTCCGAACTTAGACTAACTATTATGGCTTCAATGGCTCAAGATGAGATTAGAAGATTATCGGAAAGAGTTAAATTTGGTATGAATAGATCAATTAAAAATGGCAATATTTTAGGAAATAATCAGCTCTATGGTTATCAAAAAGATAAAACAACAGGTAATTTATATATTATTAAAGAAGAAGCTGATAATGTAAAAGAATTATTTAATTTATATACAACTTATAATTATTCTTTAAATAAAATAGCGCAAATATTTAATGAGAAAGGTATCAAAACTTCTTTAAATAAAAAATGGTGTTCTTCAACTCTTTTAAGAATGCTTAAAAACCCTAAATATAAAGGTTATTACTGTGGTAAAAAATCGGAAATTATTGATTATATGACCAAAAAGAAAAAGTATTTTCCTATGGATAATTGGGTAATATATAAAGATTATGAAAAAATACCTCCGATTATTGATGAGTATTTATGGCAAAAAGCTCAAGATAAATTAAATTTAAAAAAGAAAAAAGTAAATTATCAAAATAGATATCCTTTATCAAGCAAAATATATTGTGGCTATGATAATGAAACTTTTCATCGCAGAGTGCAATGTAAAGAAAATAATGATATAACTTGGGTCTGTGCCAAATATTTAAAAGAAGGAAAAAAAGCTTGTTCTTCTGTTAAAATTAGAGAAACAGAATTAAAAGTAATTATCATGGATATTTTAAAAGAACTAAAAATAAATCTTAATAATGTTATAAATATTTTATTAAATTTATATCGTTCTTTTAAAGAAAATAATTATCTTAATAACCAAATAGAAAATTGGCATAAAGAATATGATAAAATCTTAATTAAAAAAAATAAATTATTAGATCTTAATATGGAAGGTGTTATAACTAAAGAAGAATTTATCATAAAAAACAATGAATATAAAGAAAAAATAGAGGATATATTAAAAAAAATAAATTATTTAGGAAAAAAGAATAAGCAAGAAACATTTAAAGAAGATAAAGATTTAGAAGATATTTTGAAATTAAAAATCCAAGAAGAAGATATTCAAAATAAAATAATTGAGTTATTAATAAATAAAATAATAGCTCGTAAAATAAATAATCAGGATATTGAACTTGAAATATATTTAAATTATGAAGAAAAATTAGCTAATAAAGAATCTTTTATTACTAAAACGTATACTTTTAAAAGAGGGTATAATATTTCTTGCACTAAAAGATATCTTATTAATTATTTTGTTAAAATATTTTATTTTAATCAAATATAAACGAAAAAATCCCTGCATTTATGCGGAAAATAGTTAATTCGTTTAACATACCTTAAACGAATTTAAACGAAAATGTTGAAGGAATTATAAAAAGGTAATATACTATTGATAGGTGAAACAAATGAACGAAAGTGATAAATTAGAGTTTAAAAGAGAAGTTAATGATTCATTAGTAAAAGAAGTTATAGCTTTTTGTAATTCAAGTGGGGGAACTATTGTTATTGGTTATAATGATGATGGCAGTGTTTATGGTGTAGAAAATGTTCGAAAAGAATTAGATAAAGTTAGCAGTAAACTACATGATAGTATTGAACCTGATATTAGTTTCCTAGTGTCTCCCAGAATTGAAAAACAAGAAGGCAAGGATATTATTATTGTAGAAGTACTGCAAGGAACAAGTAAACCATATTATCTTAAAAATAAAGGAATGACTCCTGAGGGTGTATATATTAGATTAGGTGCTACTACGCAACACGCTACCAGTGAAATTATAAGACAAATGATTATTGAAACATCAGGAATTACTTTTGAAAAAAATATTAGTATTAATCAAGATTTAACTTTTATATATACTGAAAGAATATTTAAAGAAAAAGGTCTTGCTTTTGGAAATAGAGAAAAGAAAACTCTTAGTATTATAAATGATAAAGATAAGTATACCAATTTAGGTTTATTATTATCTGATCAGTGTCCTTATACGATTAAAATGGCAATTTATAAAGATACTACCAAAAATGAATTTGTTGATATGAAGGAAACTGCACAGAGAAGTGTTTTACAACAACTCGAGGAAGCTTTAAATTATTTAAAATTAAATAATAAAATAAGTGGTAAAATTGAAAATCATGATTACCCTTTTGAAGTTCTAAGGGAATCTTTGCTTAACACTATCGGGCATCGTGACTATGAGATACCTGGTAGCACTTTAGTTCATATTTTTACTGATCGAATTGAAATCCTAAGCCTTGGAGGTCTAGTTAAAGGTTTAACAATTGATGATATTAAACTAGGATCTTCTTCTTCAAGAAATCCAAAACTTATGAATATTTTGCAATACTTATGTTTTGAAAATAATATTGGCAGTGGTATTTCCAGAATATTAGAATTATATAAAAACGCCAATAAACATCCCGAAATAAAAACCGCTACCCATAGTTTTTTAATAATGCTTCCAATACTGAATATTAATAATAAATATGAAAAAATAATAAATTATTTAAAAGAAAATGAAACAATAACAAGAAAAAAAGTTGAAAATTTACTAAATATTAAGAAAAATGCATCTATTGATATATTAAATGAAATGGTTGCTAAAGATTTACTCATTAAAGAGGGTAAATCAAGAGATATTGTTTATAAATTACAAGAAAGATGAGAAATTTTATCAAAATAATACTTTAATCATTATAAAATATAAAATCGAAAGTCTAAGATACAATAAGTGTTCAAATGGTGTACCTTTCGAACGAAATATTAAAGGTTTTAAAGTCATAAGAGGATTAATTCCTCTTTTTTGTTACTTCAATATTTCTTGCCAATCCTAATAATTAAAATTGACAAAAATGTATTCCCTTTTTAACGAATAAATAATAAAATTTTAGTTAAAAAGGGAATGATGAAAAATATGAATTATGATAAAATTTTAAAAATTGTTAAAAAAAATAATGGTTATATCACAACAAAGGAAGTTGTAAATAATGGCATTGATAAAAAATTTTTAACAAATATGGTAAAGAAAGGAAATTTGGTCAGAATTTCAAAAGGTTATTATGGCCTTCCAAATTATATAGAGGATGAATATTATAAAATTGCTTCTAAAAGTAAAAATGCTAGATTTTCAATGGCTACTGCCTTATATTTGCATAAACTATCTGATCGTACACCTCTTTTATATAACATTACCTTGCCTAATGATTATAGTGGTGTTTTACAAAAGCAAAAAAATGTAATCCTTAATTTTGTAAATAGAGATATTTTAGATTTAGGAGTCGTAGAAATGACATCTCCTTTTGGTATGAAAATTAAAGTATATGATGTTGAAAAAACTATTTGTGATATTATTAAAAATAAAAACAAAATTGATGGAGAAATATTTGCAAAAGCACTTAAAGATTATGCTAGAAGTAAAAATAAGAATTTAAGTAAACTTACAAAGTATGCCAAAATTATGAAAATTGAAAAGAAAGTAAGTGAATATATGGAGATTTTATTATAATGAACAAAGCTAAATTAAAAAAATTATTGCAAAAAAGCAAAAGGAAATAATCTATCAGCTCAACTGTATCAAATGTATTTATAAAACACCTTACGTTCATTTTTTTATGAAAAAAATTAAAATAGTTAAAGAATAATCTATCTTAAAGCGAAGATAAAATATAGGGAATAACACTGCTGACACCAGAAGGCATATAGTGAAATTTAAAATTTTTATATGGGCTTAGAGAGTGATTATCATTGCACTATCCTCAAATAGATCAACAAAGTCTCCTTCGCCTCCGATAAAGCTACCTGATAATGCTGCAAAATCAACTGAATAATTAATATCAATAGTATCAGGATCAATATTAGCATTTTTTAAAGCATTTAAGAAGTTTAATGCTGGCATTCCTGAAGCTCTTCCTACAAGAATTTCTTTGCCTGTTAAATCTTCTAAAGTAAAATCTTCTTTTGGCTCTCTGCCAAGGATAAATTGCCCATCTCTTTTCGTTAAGCCCGAGAATATTTGCAAGTAGTCTTTTTCGCCTTTATCATAGACATAGATAGCACTTTCAGCTCCGGCAAAGCCAATTTGAACATCGCCTGATAAGACAGCTGCACTAACTTTATCAGCGCCACTTGTAAGCACTAATTCTAGATCAATACCTTCATCTTCAAAGTATCCTTCTTCAATAGCTACATATAAAGGAGCATAAAACACGGAATGAGTTACTTCTCCTAAATTAATTTTTATATTATCATCTTGATTATCTTTCTTATTAAGAAGTCTAAAACCTAGTGCTACTATAGCTATAATAGCAAGTCCTAATAACATTAGAACACTATATTTTTTTTTCAAAAAATTCACCTCTTCTAGAAGTAATATATTCCTTAAATCCATTTTTGCTAGGGGTTCTGTCTATAGGCGATTGCAAGATTAGTAGGAAATTAAAATATGAGAAGCAAAAATGATATTTACAATCAAAGTTTAAATGTGCTATAATTAACAAGAATAGAGGGAGTAGTTATATGAAAATATTAAATACTGATACGACTAGATTATTAGATAAGTTATATAACTTACGTGGTGAAAACAGTGTGGTACTTGTCTCAATGGATAGAGAGAGGGAAAGTGCTGAACAAACCCGTGATAAGACTAGTGCATTAAAAGCAGCATTACAAAAAAGAATAGGAGAGTTATCTGCTGAGGAATCTGTCTTAGCGGACGAAGGCGAAAAATTAAAAAATGCCTTAGCCACTATTAAGAAAAGTGAATTTTCAACAGTTATTGATCACTTACACATCGAATTTGATCCCGAAGCAATAAAAAGAAAAGTAGAGAATACTTTACCTCTTACGCTTGAAAAAGTAGCCGCTGAAAAGAAGAAGGCTGGGGAAGAATTAGTTAAAGTTGAAGATGAGATGAATGAAGCTATAGCTAAGATTGAAGAATTAGGCATTCGTCGTGATGAAGCTCTTGCTAATCAAGAAAAGCTTAATAAATACTTTGAACTAGCCCTAAGTTCTAACATTAATATAACTAGAGATGAAATAACTTCACTTCTTTCTCAATTTGAATTTACGGATGAAGAGCAAAGAGAAGCTGCTAAGTTAATGATGTTCCCCGAAGATGGTTTATTCCTATATGATAAGGCTTTCAATGGTCGGCCAATAAGTGGTAGCGAAGTTGAAGAAGAACCAGAAAGCTTATTAACCGAGGGTAAAGAAGAACCACTTATTGAAGACATTATTATTGATACTAAGGAAGAGGCTAAAGAAGAAGCTAAAGAAAGTGAAGAAGAAAAAAAAGAAGAAGAAGCTCCAGAAGTTAAACAAGAAGAAGCAAAACCTACTGCTAAAGAAGATTTGGTTAATATCTTAACTGAACTTGGCTTTGATTATTTAGATTTTACAAATAATGATTTTAATAAATTAAAAGAACATTTTGATGCCGAAACATATAAGGGAAATGTTAAGATTATGGAAGAAGCGGGAATCAATAAAGATATCTTTGTTGATAACGTTGAACTTCTATATGATTCTGAGCTAAAAGCTAAACTTGATACATTAAATAAAGCTGGTAAACAAGCTCAAGATATTTATTTAAATCCTAATGTATTAGTAAAATATTCATTAGAAGAATTAAACACAACAATTAAAATGTTGAAAGATAGTGGATTAGATCCTAAAAACGTTCCTTTAATGGCATACTAGAAAGGTTGTTATATGGAAAACATAGCACAAAAAATTAATGCTTTAGATTATTCAGAGGAGATGATGGCCACTCTTCCTAAATTTTTAGGAACTTTGGTAGCTAAAAATCCTGCAACTGGCGAAGATATCGTTTCTGAACAAGAAGTAATCCAAATAGTTGATTATTTGAAAGGAAAGGGAATTAGCTTAAGACCTGCTCATCTAAAGGTCCTTGCTAATGGTTTTTCATATATCAAAAAAGCTGTTGAAGCACTTGAGAAAATTGGTGAACTTAAATTATATATAGATGATCCTACAAGAATTACTTCAAAAGAGACGGTTGATAGAATACTATATTTAAGACAACATAATATTGAATATAAATCTCCAGAAGGAAAATATTCTAAATTAGTATATAGTAAGAAAGCTTTTGAGCAAGAATTTGGCGTTATGGATTTAGCAGCCGAAAGAGCTAAAAATAAAAGTGATAAAAAAGTAGCTAAGCCTGTTGAAACAAAAGAAGAAAAAATGCCTAAAGCTAAAGAAAAGGCTCAAGCTAGTCAAGATATGTTAATATCTGTTACAAGTCCTACTATTTCCGAGGATAAGAAACCTCAAGAAAATAAAGGACCAGTAGCTATTACAAATGATGAAGTATCACAATATACGGGAGCTTTAGATTTAGCTGATTTAGAGGCATCTTTTAATAGTTCAAATGAAACTAAAGAAAAGCCGGTTACTCCTATGGAAAATCCTTATGATGAGATATTAAGTAAACCTCAATCAGCAGCTTTAAATGATGAAACATTTGCTAGATTTGAAAACTTATCTGATTCAGTTCGCCGGGTGTTAATAACTGTTTATAATACACCCGAAATATCCGAAACTATTAGTGATAATGTTATCAAACTTATAACGGCGGGAATTGCCTCTGATAGTGATGTTATGTATTATGCTATAAGCCATGGCAAAAAAATAACTCCAGAAGAAGCTGAACAATTAAGAAAAGCTATTGATGAAGAACTTGAATATATTAAAATATTTGACCTTGATACCGAATCACAAGGGAGGGCGGCATGAAGTTTTTGGAAAAACTTGATTTTAGTAAAAATGATATAGAAGAAATCGTTGATAATACGCCCGAGAAGTTATTAGATGTAATTAAAAATCAAAAAAAATTAGTATCTAAAAATATTAATTATTTAAAAGAATTAGGAGTTACTAATTATCAAGCAATCTTTATAAAGTATTATGATATCTTCTTAATGGATAATAGTAATTTTCAAGATATTTTTACTAAATATGAAAAAGATGATTTAATTGAAAAATTAAAGAAAAATATAAACATAGTAGAATTCTTATAATACTATGTTTTTATTTGTGATATAACCGGTATACATTAATAGAGGATTTATTAAATAATCTGAATGGGGATTTTTCAACGCCAATGCCAAATGATACATACATTGTTTTATTTTTATCAGCATAATAATCATCAGTATATTTTTTAGCTCCAGCTTTTTTTATTAAAGCTCCCCAGAAAGGGATACGAATTTGGCCTCCTAAACTATGACCTGCTAAAATGAGATTGTCTTTACCCAAAAGATCAATATTATCATAATCATCCGGTTTATGAATTAAATTAATAACAAAGTTATATTCAAGTTCACTAATAGTGTTTTTAGCTTCTTCTGATAAACTAGGTGAAGCAATAACTATGGGCTCAACATCAACATTAAAGATATATTCAGCATTGTTATCCATAAATTTAAAACCAGCTTCTTCATATAAAGCTTTAATATCATCAGGATCATTATCGCCCGAAATAGCATATTTAAATAACTGAGGTTTTAAAGCTTTTAATAAACTTATTAATTCTTTTTTATCTTTATCATTTATTTTATTTTTTAATAAATCACCAGTAAAAACAATAATATCTGGGTTGTATTCGTTAATTTTTTCAACTATTTTTTCAAAGTGTTTTAAATCATCATTATCTTTATATAATAAATCAGAAAAGTGAATTATTTTAAAATCATTAAATCCTTGGGGTAAACTAGAACTTTCATATTTATATTCTTTAACTTTAACTCCTGATGTTTCTAAAAAATAAGCATCAAGAAATAAAAGAAATAATATTATAATTAAAAATAAAAAAAATCTTTTCATGTGTTCACCCTACATTATCTTAATAATAGCATAAAGCATTATTTCTTGCAATTTTTGTTTAGCATTTTTTTACGCTTTTGATTGAAAAAAGCCTTGCGCTGTGTTAAAATTTTAGATAGTAGAGAGGATGTAGAAATGAAGAAAAAATTATTATCTTGTTTAATGGTAATGTTAACCTTGTTTTTAGGGATTAAAAATACCAAAGCTGCAAGTTGTTCTTATGCTGAGCAAGCTGATTTGAATAATGAAGCAGCAAATGTAAAAGTCACATATGAAGCTCAAGAGGAGGAAATATCACCTGAAGGATATATATGTGATGGTGGCGATGAAGAAGATGTTTGTCCACCTGTAATGCACCATTATATAAATATTAATATTTTAAATCTTAGTGAAAACTTTTATATAACTGTAACTGATGATGTTACCAAAAATACCCAAAGGTATGATTATTCTCAAGTACCGGAAGATGGCATACTTAAAATAGAATGGGATGATGTTAGTAAAATAAATACATTTGATATAACAGTATATTCTTCAAACAATACAACTTGTCCAGATACTAAAATAAAAGTTAGTCATATCACCGTACCAAGAAGAAATTATTATTCTGAATATGCAATATGTCAGGAAGTGCCTGATTACTACTTATGTAAGGAATATGTTACATATGAAGAAGATCCATCTTTTGGTGAATTTATGGAAAAAGTAGAAAATGAAATAAAAGGAAAAACAGAAGAAGAAAAGAAGGAAAAGGAAAAAGGCTTTTTTGATAAATTATTAGATTTCTTAGATAAATATAAAATAGCCTTGATAGTGGGTACAGCAATAATAATTGTCTTAGTAACAGGAATTGTTATTATAATTAGAAGGAAGAGAAGACTATGAAAAAGATTAAGAAAATATCATTAATTTCATTATTATTACTTTTAACAATTGTTATTGGAATTACTAATGTATCTGCTTTTACAATAGGGGAAACATTCAAAATGAATGATAACCAAGATATAGATTTAGGAGATAATCCTATTAAACTTAAGCATCCTGGCTATACTAGAACTTATAACTATGGGTCTGCTATTTATACTGCTGACTATAATGGAGATACATATAAAATATATTGCATGGATCCTGCTCGTCATGCTCCAAAAGACTTATATGTACATAGAACATTTTCTAGTGATAATGGTATTTTAGCGGAAGACTATGGCCTTGGCATAATTATCACGGCTGAAAAAGACGACGAGCTTTTCGACGATGTTTCTTTTAAAACAGCAAATGATGACCAATTTGACCTTGCAAAGGGCCTTGCAGCAAGAATTTATATAAATGGATACTTGGGCTGGAACTTAGCTGAAATGAAAAATGATACTACCAACAGAAAAATCGCTATTGCATCTCTGAAAGAATTGGCTCGTGTCTTTAACGATAGATCATATAATCCCGCTAGAGATATAAATGGGAACCAATATTCTTCGCAATATGCATCAGGCCTTCAAAGTGTTATTAGTGATGCTATTACTCTTTATCGAAAAGGTGTTGATGCTAAAAATAATTATTATAATGAAAAACATGTTAAAGTTGAGCAAAATGTAGTCGGTTTAGTTTCTGATGTTGTTGAAGATGGCGAGGAAGATCCTTTTGCATTTAATAGTGGAGATTCTACAGGAGAAACATCTTATGATGGACCTAGAACTATTACTAAAAATGTTAATAAAAGATTCATTGTTGAACTTAAATTGACAGGATTCGATAAAGTTAAAGGTTCTTTTATGATTACTGGTTTAGAAAATTCAATCATTGATGGTATTTCAACGAGAATTGTTGGAATTTCTACGCAAAAATCTAATGAATTTACAAGTGATAAATACATGCCTCTTGATTACAACACTGATATACTTGAGACATTTAAAGATTCAGTTGAAACAAATGAAGATGGAGAAACTGTTAATCTTACTGTTTATTTAGCTGTTGAATCCACTGGAACAATAGAACTTAATGTTGTAGACGATGATCAATCGTGTGATGAAGATTGTTCAGATTCTAATCCTAAAGTAACATATAAGTATGATGACCCAAAGATTTTCTCTGGAGCTGTTTTATATAATCTAAATAATCACACGCAAGATGGCACTCAAAGATTTTTAGTAGCCTCAAGAAATCAAAATGAAAACACTGGGTTTGCAGAAATACCTGTTGACCTTTGCAACTCATGCGAGCATTATGAACCATGTGAACCTGTCACTTGTGAAGGTGTTAATTGTTTACCTGGTTCATCAATCCCTCAAGTTTGTTCAGATGATGTCTTGCCAGGCAAAGATGGCTTAGTAGAATATAAATTCCTTGAAGCTTATTCAGAAAATGGATATGAGATTTCCAAATGCTTACTTGAACCTCAAAAAGACGCGGCAAATAATAGTTATGTATTAAGAGATGAAGAAAATGCCTCATCTGTAATAGATAATCCTTATTGTAAGATAGTATGTAAAGAGGATTATTCAATTAAGCTTCCTTACAAACAAACTGTAACTGCTGGAAGATATTTTAAATTAACACTTTCTTTAAAAGGTCAACAAGATTGTTACTCAACAAAACTTAACAAAGAAAAATTTGACCAAGATGTAATAGCCAAGGAGAAAGAACTTGTTGATGCTTTTAATCACTGGCAATTGTATTATGAATTACTTAATCTTGATAATGACCATGCCTTAGAATATGCTGATCCCCAACAACAACAACATTGTGATATGATTAGTTGTAGTGGTTATAGCGAAAGCGATGGCTGTAGTATAGCTGACGATGATGGCGGATCTCCCGGTGACGCTGATGCCGATGACGATGAAGACAAGGATGAGTGGAAAGTTCATAATATGAAAGTGCCATTAAAATTTACATACTATGCTGTGGATGCAAATGGTAATGTTACAGGAAGCTCAGCTGCTTTAAATAATCTTCTTGAAGATTTAAAAGATGATGAAGGTGAAGATATAAATTTATTTGGCTATGTTTCGAAGCAAACAAATAAAGCTAGGGGAACTCATTGTGCCTCAGAAAACAATTTTAATACCATTGTTTGTGTACGTAAACAAAATTATTGTAAAATTGTAGATGCGGAAACAGAATATAACAATAAAAAGCCAGGTTTTCAAGAAGCATTGAATTATTATAAAACTGAAGTTGATAAAAAAACAAAAGAATTACAAGAAATGTTTGATAGATATAATTCTTGCGCTGGTGACAAGGATTACGATGCTATATCAGCTGCTTACCAAGGAAAATCGTATTGGAATATGATTTATAAATATAATCCGGAAATCAAATATTCTTATGATGAACCAAATCCATCAGATTTATCTAATGAGAAATGGATAGAGAAAGTAAAAGCTATAAGTGGCGATATTCTATTTGCTAAAAATGAACAAATATTAGCGGAAGATTGCGATGAAAATAGTGCTGTAGAATGTAAAAAAATAGGTTCTACAGGCACATTTAAATCTCCATTCTATGAAAGTATACATGGTACTATTGAAGGTCAAGATGATAAATCAGTTAATACATATTGTATAGGTGATATAAATGATGATTATTCATGTGCAGGCACAGAATTGAATTCACTTGTAGATAAAAGCGTTGCGTATGAAACACGAAGAACATTTAACTGTGTATTTAATAATTCGTCTAATAGATATGAGTGTCATGATTATTACTACTATGTAACAAAAGTTGATTATGTTCATAAAGCTGCGTATGCTTCTGGTGATTATGAAACAAAACCAGTTTATTATACTAATATTAGGACAGGAAATATTAGAATATCTGATAATATGTTAACTAAAAATAAATATACGCAAGTTAATGGATTACCAGTTTCTGCTGAAACTCCTCAAGGTACATATTATTATGTTTTAAATATTGAAAATATTGGAACATTCTATCAAAATGGAAATCCAGGAAGAATTTTTAGCTCAAGCCCATATAGTTTAGCTACTTATGCTAGAAAAAGTGATCTTGAAACGTATTCTATAACAACAGGTACTGGAGACATGATTGACGATGTAAAGGATGTAGAAAAAGAATTAAAAGTTAATGAATATGCTTGTACATATATTGTTTCACAAGATACATGTACAGATGCAGATGGCAAGAAGCATACTGAAGATGAATGTGATTATTATGAAACAGATGCTGATTGGAATGCATGTAAAAAGCGTATTTGTCCTAGCGATATTGTTTGTACAGATGATGATGGAGTAAATCATGGTCAAGACGAATGCTATTTTGGTGAGTCGTCATCTAGTTGTATTGAAAGGCTATGCCCTTCTTCTACAGATTATTTTTGCGAAGATCAAAATGGTAATAAGCATCAAGTAGACGAGTGTAATGATTATGAGACTCCAAGTGCTTGTAGGCGAAGAATATGTCCAGGTGGTGATGACACCGGAGGAAATATTTGTAAAGATAGTAGCGGTAGAAAGCATTATGACAGTGAATGCCAAGAAGGTGAAACAGTAGCTAATTGTAAGGCTAGGGTATGTCCTGATGGCAGTGGTGGAGATAAAAATTACTGTGTTAGAGAAGCAGAAGGCTATTATATTTGCCCAAATGAAAATTATGATTCTGAAAAATGTGTAAAAGCAAATAATAGAGTTGAGGCTCTTCAACAAACAAAGGTTAATGTTAACTGCTGTCCAGAATGTAAGGACCCAGAATGCTTGTTGCCACCTGACGAATGTCCTATACCTATGAAAAACAGATGCACAATTAGTTTAATCGGCTGTGATGGCGAACCTGTTAAATTACAATATAGATTTAGAACAATATCACCACAAAATATTAATCCTAACAACAGAAATTTAGGTTATAACTGGGATTTACATAACGCTTCAAATGAATTATTAGCCGAAAAAGCTGCTAATACGATTTCCGAAATTGAAGCTAGAGCTAATGGTACTAGTGATGGAGCTGTTAATATTAGTAGTCTTCCAGAATATACATTAAAAGTTGTTATGACTCCTGATTTAATAAACTGGGTTAAAGACTATAATAATAATCAAGAAAATAATGGTGCTTATGGCAATGATACATTAACTTGCAACGATTATGATGTTAATGACTACACTAGTGAAGATACTTGTGAAAGCCATGGATATACATGGAAACAAGTTAGCGAAAGCGATACCTTCAAATGTGTAATGTCTAATGTCTTCTGCTATAGTTCATTCATTGATAAGTTAGGAAAAGAATATCCAGATTTACTTACTGCGCCAAATAGAGAAGAATCAAAAACTAAAGCTTTTGAAGCTTATACAGGAATTAATAATGATAGAACTGACTATCAAATTCTAACAAATGATTATTGGACAATATATAAATATGACACATTAGATGTCAATGGTGATGGTAGAGCAGATGTTGGACCATCATGGAAGTAAGGAGGCAGAGAATTAAATGAAAGAAGCACTTTGGGGCTATTGGCTAGTAATATTAGGTATCTTTATTGTTGTTGTTCTTTTATTAGTTCAAAGTTTTACTACTACCAATACCCAAGATTATTATTTAGTAAAATCAATTGCTGAAGCTTCTATTGAAGATTCAATTGATTGGTCATACTATCGCTTATTTGGTGAAGCTAAAATAAATAAAGAAAAATTTTATGAATCATTTATAAGAAGATTTGCTGAGGAAGCTTCAATTGCAACTACTTATACTGTTGAGTTTACCGAAGTTTATGAAGCTCCTCCGAAAATCGGAGTAAAAGTATCTAGTAAATCTAGTACCTTTAATGTATCAGGTGATGAAACAACATTTGATATAGTTAATAAAATAGATGCTATTCTAGAAAACGAAAATTCCGTAGGTTAATATAAAAATATTCACAAGGAGGAATAAAAATGGGAAACATAATTAATGCAATTAAAAAATTTATTAGCAATAAGAATACTGTAACAATTCTAGGTGTCTTAGCAGGTATTGTAGTTCTATGGGGATTTTATTCTTATAGAGTAAACAAAGCTACAACGCCTATTAAAGTACCATATGCAAAAGAAGTTATATCGGCCGCAAGTGAAATTACGCAAGATGTCATAGGTTATGCTGAAATCAATAGTAAATTTTTATCAACGGCTGATATAATTCAAAATGCTAATGAATTAATAGGCAAGTATGTAACTACAGGTACATCAATACCTAAAGGCGGATTATTTTATAGAGAACAAGTTGTTGAAAAAGGCGATTTGCCAAATACATTCATAAGTAATATTGAGGATGGTAATACCGCTTTTAGTTTAGAGGTTAATAATCATACAACTTATGGAAATGCCATCTATCCTGGAGATAAAATTGACCTATATATGGAAGCTAATGATGAAAGTGGTAAATTAGTATATGGTAAATTTATTGAAAGTATTACCGTTTTAGCGGTTCGTGATTCTACAGGTCGAAATGTTTTTGATACCAATCCTCCTAGAACACCATCGGAACTTGCTTTCTCGGTTGATAATGATATGTATACTCTTTTATATAAAGCATCCCGCCTATCAGGCGTAAAAATCGTACCAGTTCCAAGAAATGAAAATTATACAACCGAGGGTGGCTCAGTAAAAACTTATGAATATTTTAAAAATTTAATTGAAGCTCGAACCGGTGTTGTTGAAGAGTAAGGGGTGATAGTTTGAACGAGGCTATATTTTCCCAACTTGATTTTGGGCCTATTAATGAATTTTTAACAGATGATCAAATTACCGATGTATCTTACTCAAATGGTGGTCAAATATGGCTAAAATCACTTGATAAAGGTATTTATAAAGTTGAAAGACCAGAAATAAATAATGTTTTGATGGAAAAGCTCGCTTTCCAATGCTCTAATGTTATGGGAACAACCTTTAATATGGCTCATCCTTTCTTAGACGCTGAGGGAGCTGAGCTTCGTCTTAACTTTATTCATGAGTCAATAGCTACTAATGGTATTGCTTGCGTTATAAGAAAGACACCTGCTAAAATAAGATTAAATAAGAAAAAATTAATTGATGAAGATTATGTATCAGAAAATCTTCATGATTTCTTAATTGACTGTGTTCATGCTCACTGTAATATTATGGTAAGTGGGGAGACAGGTTCAGGTAAAACTGAGTTAGTTAAATATCTTGCTTCTAATACAATGGAGAATGAAAAAATAATTTCCATTGAAGATACTCTAGAACTTCACTTAGACAAGATATTTCCTCATCGGGATATTGTTGCAATGAAAACTAATAATATTGCTTCTTATTCTGATGTTCTCGTAAGTTGTATGAGACAAAATCCTAAATGGATTTTACTTTCCGAAATTCGTTCTGCCGAAGCTGTTACGGCAGCCCGTAACTCGGTTTCTTCAGGACACAACATTATATCAACAATTCACTCTGATAGTGCTAAAAACATTCCCATGCGTATGTATGCTTTAATGGAAGGTAGTCAAGATGTTGAGCAATTCTTAAACTCTATCCATAGATATGTTCAAATTGGTATTCATGTTAAAGGCTTTATGAGTGCGGAATTACAAAGATTTCAAAGAGAAATTGTTGAAGTTTGTGAATTCTATGTTGATGATGATAACATTGCGCAAGCAAATATGATATATAAAAAGAATCTAGATGGAACTTATGCATTTCAAAATCCTACTAAACATTTAAAGGATTATTTTGCAGCTCAAGGGCAACTACTTAGAGATGATATTTTTGTAAAAGAAATACAAGATAATGGTGAGGTAAGTAATCCGGTTCCTAAAAATATTGGACCAGAACTTCAAACAAATAATCAAGTAATCGAATCATTATAGAAAGGATAAAAAGGGTAGTATGGAATTAATTATACTATTAATAATTGGTGTAGTTGTTATTATTTATCGTACATCGCCTGAGAAACGTTTAGATGCGTCAGCTTTTACTAAACGGGCTGGTAATTTGTATGAAAAATATGCTCCATATTCATTTAAGACGGTAAGACAAAAAGCCAAAGAATTAGGCCAAGAATATACAACAAGACAATATATAAGCCAAATAATAATGTTTGCCGGTTTTGCCGCGGGCGTTGCATATTTATACTTTTATAGTATCATTTGGGCAATTGTTTATGCCTTTGTTGCAGTCATGTTTATTCCCTATCTTGCTTATTTACGTTGTCAAAGAATTTATTCAGAATATATTTTTGAACAAATTCAAACTTATTGTACAAACGTTATAATGGAATTTAATACTACCCAAAGTTTTATCAAATCTTTAGAGGGTGTTAGAGATTCAGGTATTATTGAAGAACCGGTTTTAAGTGATATTAAAAAGATGATTGATTTATCTTATCAAAATGGTACGATCGATCAATCAATAGAATATTTTGATGCTAAATACCCTTATTACATGGTAAAAAATATGCATCAATTATTCTATCAAATTACTAAAGAGGGTGCTAGAGACGCTGGCGAATCTTTAGAAAATATGTCAATGGATATTGATGCCCTTGTAGAGGGTGTTTATCGTGACCAAATGGATCGAAAGAATTTCTATAATAAATTTCTTCGTTTTGGCATAGCTTTGTTTTTCTTAATATTAGCTCTTCAATATATGTTACAAGTTGAAAATTACTTAGAAATGCTGAATATGTGGTATGTTAAAATATTATTACATGCTGTTATTATTGTTAATTCACTATTCTTATTAAAGGGTACTAAATATTATAATGCCGATGTGGGGGTAGAGTAGTATGTATTATGAAATAGCGATAATCGCAGTTATAATCTTTGTAATTATGTTTGCTACGGGGCAAATTAATTTTAATAAGTTAATTAGTGATAATGAAGCAATATTTAAAAAATTAAAAGAAAGCGATTGGGATTTCTACGTTAGAGCTAAATATGGTGTAGGTGTTAATCCCGATATTCTGTTTAATAAAAGAATTAAAAATGGTATTATTGCCATGATTGTCCTTGCTTTTGCTTTAATAGGTAATATGTCAGCCTTGACAGTAGTAATCATTATTGCTGGGGGCTACGGGATGTTTAAACTGTCCTATATTGATATTAAAGGCTTTTATAAAAAACATATTAATGAAATTGATGCAATGTTACCGCATTATTTAAAAAGTATTGAAATTTTAATTCAACACTATACAGTTCCGGTAGCTTTAGGTAAATCATTAAATGATGCGCCAGAAATATTTAAAGATGGCTTAAGAGATTTAATTAATGCTATTAATTCAGGTGATGATTCTATTGCCCCTTATATGGAATTTGCTAAAATGTATCCTGTTCGTGATAGTATGCGGATGATGAGATTACTATATCGTTTAAGTATTGGGCGTCAAGATCGTAAACAAGAACAATTATTAGCATTTTCACGTTCAATATCTAACTTACAACAAAAGGCTAGAGAGACAAGATATAAAAATAGATTGGATAAAATGGAAGGCATGACAATGAAAATGCTTGTATGTACAGGTATTGGTGTTATGATTCTATTAATCTTGTCTGTTCTTCAAATGATAGATTTATAAAAACAGTTGAAAAACGGGGTTAAGTATGGTATTTTATTAATGTCATAGCCCGTTGGTGAAGTGGTTTAACACACTGCGTTCTCAGCGCAGGATTCAGGGGTTCGAACCCCCTACGGGTTACCATTTTGATATAAAACTCGGATTTTCGAGATAAAGAAAACGTGCTTATAAGAGGTGCGTTTTTTATATTGCAATATATTTGTCAAGAAAATTGGCATAAAGCTAATAATAGAGGACTTGCTAAGAATTATTTTTCGTGCTATATTGAATATAGCAAGGTGGTTTGCATAAACTAAATAAGAACTACATAGTTTTCAAAATTGAAAGGAAGTTTGGACATGGAATTTTAGATTAGAAATTATGTTTAAATATCTAATTATGTTTTAAAAAACGATGCTATTTTCTAGCATCGAATTTTTTTCTTTCCTCAGTATTAAGGATTTTCTTCCGCATTCTTAAATGATGGGGAGTAACTTCTACAAGTTCATCTTGATTTATATAATTTATAGCAGTTTCCAGAGTTATAGGTCTAGCATTTTTAAGTACAACTGTTTTATCAGCATGAGCAGATCTTGTATTAGTAAGTTCTTTGCCTTTAACAACATTTACTGCTAAATCATTATTTTTATTACATTCGCCAACAATCATACCTTCATAAACTTCATCGTTAGGTTCAATAAACATAACCCCACGATCTTCTAAAGCTCCTAAAGAATAGGCTGTAGCTTTACCTTGTTCTGACGCTACAAGAACCCCAAGTTTTCTTTCACCTACATTAATATCAGTACAAGGTAGATATTCTTTAAATGCATGATTCATAATACCATAACCTTTAGTTAAAGTCATAAAATTAGTAGCAAACCCAATTAACCCTCTTGAGGGAATAGTATAACTAATCTTTAAAACATTACCTAGGTGGCTCATATTTTCTAATTTTCCACCTCTTGATGATAGTTCTTCAATTACAGCTCCCATATATTGTTCATCAACTTCAATTTGTAATTCTTCATAAGGCTCACATTTAACGCCATCAATTTCTTTAATAATTACATTTGGTTTAGAAACCTCAAGTTCAAAGCCCTCTCTTAACATATTTTCAATTAATATTGAAAGGTGTAATTCGCCCCGGCCAAGAACTTTAAAGTTTTCACTATCAAGGGGTTCAACTTTAAGACTAACATCTCTTTGCGTTTCTTTAAAAAGTCTTTCGCCAATTTTACGAGCGGTAAGAATTTTACCATCTTGACCAGAGAAAGGCGAAGTATTAACGCCAAATGTCATTTGCAAAGTTGGCTCATCAATATGTAAAATAGGCAGTCTTTCATGATTGCCAACCTCAGTTAAGGTTTCACCAACTTCAATATCTTCAAGACCAGCGATGGCAACAATATCACCAGCTTCAGCATTCTCAATTTCTAATCTTTTAAGACCTACATAACCAAATAACTTTTGCACTCTAAATTGTTTTTCTGTGCCATCAAGTCTTAAACAATTTACCATCATACCAACTTTAATTTTACCATTAAAGATACGGCCTATGGCAATTCTTCCTACATAGTCATTATAGTCAAGTAAGGCAGGTTGAAATTGAAAAGGAGCATTTTCATCACCTTTAGGATCACTTATTTCTGATAGTATTAAATCAAGTAAACATTTAAATGATTTTTCTTGAGTACTTGGATCAGGATCAAGTGATGATGTTCCATTGGCTGCCGAAGTATAGACTACTTTAAAATCTAATTGGTCATCATTAGCTCCTAGCTCCATAAATAATTCAAGTACTTCATCAACAACTTCTTTAACTCTAGAGGTTGGTTTATCAATTTTATTAATTACAACTATAGGTTTGCAACCTGATTCTAACGCTTTCTTTAATACAAACTTTGTTTGAGGCATTGGTCCTTCATAGGCATCTACTACAAGTAAGACACCATCAACCATTTTCATAATTCTTTCTACTTCGCCACCAAAGTCAGCATGACCAGGAGTATCCAAGATATTAATACGATAATCATTATAAAAAACTGCAGTAGTTTTAGCTAAAATAGTTATTCCTCTTTCTTTTTCAATAGCATTAGAGTCCATAGAAAGAGCTTCAACATTTTCATTTTCTCTAAATGTACCTGTATACTTTAATATTTCATCTACTAAAGTAGTTTTACCATGGTCTACGTGCGCTATAATAGCAATATTTTTTATTTTTTTCATACAATCACCCGTTTTTCCTTTAGCATTATAGCACAAATAGTAATTATATAAAACATTTATTTTCTATAAAGATAGTGATAAAATTAAATTAGGGAAGGTTTTGGTGAAGAAATTGACTAAACAAGAATTAGATAGATTAAAATACTTAATTAATAAAAGAGCTTCTATAGAAGAAATATGTGCCAAATTAAATGTTGAAATAGAAAAGCTTTATGAAATGGTTATGTATTTAAAAAAACAAGGAGGTAATTATGATATTATTGATTCCCAAATATGTAAAATTACCCCCCGAGTTTGACAGTTAAAACAATAAAAAAACATCATTTTGCCCAGTATTTATAAGGCTTTGTGATGTTTTAATTT
>CANQIK010000017.1 GCA_947624085.1 uncultured Bacilli bacterium | reverse complement strand
AAAGAAAATATATAGAAAAATATAGATAAATAAAGGAAAAAACAGGTAGTTTGTGTATAAACTATGCACACTACCTTTATATAAAGAAAGGGTTATTATGGAAAATAAAATCGCAAAAATATTAGCTTCTGCTCAAGAAGAAATTGCCAAAACAACTAAAGAAGCTGAATTAATGAATGTTAAATCAAAACTACTAGGTAAAACAAGTGAAATATCATCTTTATTATCATCTTTAAAAGATATGTCTATCGAGGATAAAAAGAAATATGGTAGCTTAATCAATAATGCTAAAAAACAAATGGAAGAGTATGTTACTAACCAATTAGCAAATTTAGAAAATAAGACCAATATTACTTTTGATGATACCTTGGATTATGATATTAAAAAAGGTTCACTTCATCCTGTTACGATTGTTGGAAAAGAAGTAACAGATTTATTACGTAAGATGGGCTTTACTATTGTAAGTGGTCCTGAAATGGAAACTGAGTATTATAATTTTGAAGCCTTAAATGTACCTAAAAATCATCCGGCAAGAGATATGCAAGATACTTATTATCTTGATAATGGTATGCTTTTAAGAACGCAAACAAGTGATAATCAAATCCATGCTATGGAAAAATACGGAGCTCCTTTAAGAATGTGTGCTCCGGGTCGAACTTTTAGAAATGAAGATATGGACGCTGGACATGAAACAACATTCTTTCAACTTGAGGGTATGGTTATTGATAAAAATATTTCAATTGAAAATTTACTTTATACCGTAAGAAGTTTAGTAAGAGAAATATTAAAACAAGATGTTGAGGTAAGACTTAGACCAGGCTTTTTCCCATTTACGGAACCATCATTTGAAATGGATGTAAGCTGTACAATTTGTGGAGGTAAAGGCTGTCCTACTTGCAAAAATAGTGGCTGGGTAGAGCTTGTACCGGGTGGTATGGTTCATCCAAATGTTCTAAGAGCAGGTGGTATTGACCCTAATGAATATACTGGTTTTGCTTTTGGCTTTGGCTTAACAAGACTTGCCATGATGAAATATAAAATAAGTGATATAAGACTACTTAATAGTGGTGATGTTCGTTTCTTAGAACAATTTAATATTAAATAGGAAAGGAGAAGCAATAATGTTAATTTCATGTAATAGATTAAAAAACTATATTAAAAATAGTGAAGATATTGATTTTTTAAAACTATGGGATAAATTTACGATTAGAACGGCTGAGGTTGAAGAAGTAAAAGTAGTTGGCAATAATTTCGATGGTGTAGTTGTTGCCCAAATTGTTGATTGTAAAGAGCACCCTGATAGTGACCATATGCACGTCTTAATGGTAGATTATGGCGAAAAAGAACCTATTCAAGTTGTCTGTGGCGCTCCTAATGTTCGTAAAGGCTTAAAAACTTGCTTTGTTAAAGTAGGTGGCCATATCGATGGTATTGAAATTAAACCTCGTCCTTTAAGAGGTATTGTTTCTAACGGTATGTGTTGTAGTGGTAAAGAACTAGGGATATCTGATAATCACGATGGTATTCTTGAACTACCTGATGATTACCCGGTAGGTAAAGATATAAAAGAATTATGGCCAATTGATGACATTATTGTTGAAATCGATAATAAGTCTTTAACTAACCGTCCAGATTTATGGGGGCATTATGGTATAGCAAGAGAAGTAGCAGCGATAACCGAGCATGAACTTCTTCCTTTAGAAGTTGAAGAAATTAAAAATGATAAAGATAATTTAGATATTGTTATTAAAAATCCTGAATTATGCTATCGTTACTGTGGGCTTACTGTTGAAAATATTAAAAATAACAAAACCCCTATGGATATGCAAATATTTTTATACTATGCCGGTATGCGTTCAATTTCGCTTTTAGTAGATTTAACTAATTTTATAATGCTTGAACTAGGTCAACCAATGCACGCTTTTGATAAACGGGTTGTTAAATCTTTGGAAATAGGTCTTGCTAAAGATGGCGATACTTATACTACTTTAGACGGTACAGAAAGAAAACTTACTAGTGATAATTTAATGATTAAAAATGGTGATAAATATTTTGCTATCGCCGGAGTTATGGGTGGTCTTGATAGTGAAATACTTCCCGATACTGACTCATTATTCTTAGAAAGTGCTACATTTGATCCCGGCTCTATTCGAAAAACAGCGATTAGTTTAGGCCTTAGAACCGAAGCTAGTGCTAGGTATGAAAAATCACTTGATCCAAATATGGCTGATTTAGCTATTAAAAGATTTGTATATCTTCTTCATAAAGAAAATAAAGATATGCAAATAACCTCCAACTTAACAGATATTTATCCTCATAAATTAGAGGAGGGACATATATCGCTTACGAAAAGAAAACTTGCCATTTATATGGGTAAAACTTTAGATGATAATGTTGTAAAAAATATTTTAGAAAGAATAGGCTTTAAAGTTGAAGTTAAAAAAGATACTTATGAAGTAACCGTTCCTACCTTTAGACATAGTAAAGATGTTAATATTGAGGAAGATTTAATTGAAGAAGTATCAAGATTTTATGGCCTTGAAAATTTTGGCCCTAGTCCATTATGTTTAGAGCTTAGTTCTAAAGAACAAGATACTATTTATAATGAAGAATATGATGTTAAATACCTTTTAGCTAATAAATTTGATATGAATGAAGTTCATAGTTATGTTTGGTATGATACAAATATGCTAAAAGATATGAATATAGAGAAAAAAGGCGTTAAACTACTTGGTAAAGAACAAAATAATATATTAAGAGATGATTTACCTTTTAGCTTATTAAATATCGTTAGTAATAATTTAAAGAACTTTAATACTTTAAGACTATTTGAAATAGGTACAACTATTGTTAATAATCAAAATGAGCGCCATTTAGCGGTTATATATGCAGATGATGAAAAGAATATTGAAACGATTTATAATGAAGCTAAAAACATGGTAAAAGTAGTTTTTAATAATCTTAAAAATCTTAAAGCTATATTTAAAGACTCTGTTAATGAAAAAGAATATTATGATAATACTTTAGGCAAAGTTATTATGGTTAATAATGAAGCTATAGGTACATTAAATGTATTAAATAAAGCTTGTACTAATAAGATAGCTAAGAAAAAATCCCTTGTATTAGTTGATATTGATTTTGATAAATATGTTACTTTAGAAGCCTCAAGTATGAAAGTTAAAGAAATAAGTAAGTATCCCTCTGTTAATTTAGACTATACTTTAATAGCCAGTAAAGATACTAAATATGCGCAAATTAGTCAAGTAATTGATACTTTTAAAAATAATATTATTAATTCATCACACTTAGTAGGCGTCTATGAAGATGATAAGAATAAAAAGTACACTATATCATTTAATGTAGGTTCTAAAGATAAAACTTTAACTCAAGAAGATTTAACTAAATTTAAAGAAAAGTTTATTAAACATATTAAAGAAAATGATTTAGATATTATTGAATAATTTTGACAAAGTAAATGATTATGATATAATAGAAACATAAGTTATCGCATTATAGGGGAAGGTGGTAATATGGCTAAAGCATTAGCTTTAACAAAAGAAAATATTGTCTTAAGTGCTGTGAAGTTAATTAATGAAGAGGGATATTCGTCCCTAAATGCCCGAAGCTTAGCCAAGAAAATAGGTATTTCTACTAAACCTTTATATCGTATCTATCAAAATATGGAAGAAATTAAGGAAGATGTTATCGCGGAAATTTATCGTGAATATGATGAATTTATTAATAGTAAAATTGATAGTAAAAAAGCTTTGATAACTTTATGTATAGCTTATGTTGAGTTTGCTAATAGTTATAAAAATTTATTTTGTAGTTTATTTTTATCTAATAATCTTAAATGGCATAAAATTGAAGATGTTTTTGATGAAAAATGGAATCAATCAACTATTATCAATTTGGTAAATAAACACGGATATACATTTGAAGAAGCTAAAGAGTTATTTCTCCATATGTGGCTTTATGCCAATGGTCTTGCAACTTTAGTGGCCACTAATCAAATGAAATTAGATGAAGATTCAATAACTGTTAGAATAGTTAAAACTTATAAAAGCCTTGTTAAATAGGCTTTTTTTTATTATAATTAATATGTAGGAGGTTAGAATGAAAAAGCTATTAGTTAGCTTGATTTGTTCGTTATCTATTTTAGGTTTTATTCCAGTAGCCAAGGCCGAAGAAAAGGAGCCCGTCAATGTTTATATGTTCACTAAGAATGGCTGTAGTTTTTGTGCAAAAGCTTTAACCTATTTTTCTGAACTATCTACTGAGGAAGAATATTCTGATAAATTTAATTTAATAACCTTAGAGGTTTTTGATAGCAACTGGAATATTTCTAATGAATATTATTATGATCTTCTTATGGAAGTATCTGAAAGTAAAAATATTGCTTTTGAAGGAACACCCTATATCGTAGTTGGCGAAACAGTATTTGATGGCTTTGATCAAAGCTTTGATGAAGATATTAGAGCCGAAATTGACCGTTTTTATGAAGATGGTTATGAAGATCCGATAGCTAATGCCCAAATATCTACGCCTGAGGAAAAAGATGACACTGGACTTAAAGTTTTTATTGATGTTTTAGCAGTAGTTATTGTAGTAGGTGTTGTCGTAGGTATAATCTTTACTAGATTACCTAAAAAAACTAAAAGCTCTAAAAAAACATCAGAAGTAAAAAAAGAAGAAGTTAAAGAAGAAAAGAAACCTGTTAAAAAAACTTCTCCAAACAAATCAAGTAAAACTAACAAACCTAAACAAAAAAAGTAAGCTATTAAATTAACTTACTTTTTTTCATGTCTTATTTTGCTATATCAAATACATTAACATCATATTCTCGAGTTTTATCAGAGTTTAAATAATAAGCCATCTTTAGATTTTCAGTTGAATCAATGCTTCCCTCATAATCTGTCGGAGCAATGTATACTTTAACATATACGGCATATCCTACTAAACCTTTTAAGCTCTTATTTAAAATAGCTACATAATGGGGATATACACTAATTTTGGCATCCTTATCAGGATATTCTTCTTCTAAAACAGGGGTTAATTGGGTTTTTAATCTTTCGTAATCTTCGTTATAAAATTTATCAACTGCTGATTTAACATCTTCATTATCCCATAAGTCTCTATTAATAGCACATGATGTTTCTTTATCACCAACTGTTACCGCTATAGGATAAGACAAATCACTACTAACATCTAAATTACCAAATTCACAATTAGTAGGACTAACAGTGGCATCTTCTTGAATTATTAAACTTGTCGTTTGAGGTTCAGAAACGTTTCCATTTTCATCTTTAGCCACAATCATTATGCTATAAGTTCCTAATTCGGTATATGAAGAATAATCAATGGCATTGCCATTACTGTCACTTGATTCTCTAAAGAATTCAACAGTACATTCTTTATCATAATTATCAGTACAGCTACTTACGAAATCTTCAACAAAATAAGGATCACCATAACCAACTGTATACTCTTTAAGAGTTAATGTTGGCGCTGTTGTATCAACAACCTTAAGTTCAACATCTTCACTGCCTCTACCTTTAGCAGAAAGAGTAACCGTATATGAACCTACAGTCGAAATATCCGCGTCATTGTAGTCTATTTCAATATCATTTTTATCAAAATTAACTATTTCTTTGAAAAACTTGGTTTTATCAGGTAATTCCGTATTTACTTCAACTTCTGTTACTTTATTTAAAGTAAGTGTTCCCTTACTACCATGTGAATTAACAGCAATTAATATAATAATGATAATTATAAGTAATACGCCACCTGCTATCACACCATATCTAATTAAAGTACTTTTATCATTTTTTACTTTTCCATTAAAAAATCTTCCCATATTTTCTATCCTCTTATTTATAATATCATTATTTGCCCTTGTTCTCAATAATAAAATGACCACTTAACACGTCTTTTTAGTCATATTTTGCCAGATTTGCTTGTATATTTTATCAAGTTGTGATAGTATGTTATCTAGCAAATTTTATATTTGCATCAAGTGGAAGGGAAAGGCGGATGCCCATACCACTTACATTGAAAAATAATATAGGAGGTGTTTTTCATGGCAAAAGAAGTCGTAAAGAAGATTAAATTACAAATTGAAGCCGGCAAAGCTACACCAGCTCCACCTGTTGGAACAGTTTTAGGCCCTGCAGGTATCAATTTACAAGAATTCTGTACTAAATTTAATGACGCTTCACGCGATAAGATGGGAGATGTAGTCCCTTGCGAAATTACAATTTACGATGATCGTTCATTTGATTTCGTTCTAAAGACTCCACCTGCTGCGTTCTTATTGAAGAAAGCTGCTAAACTTAAGAAAGCTAGTTCTAAAGGCGCTAACGAAGTTGTGGCTACAATTAGTAAAGAAGATTTACAAAAAATTGCTGAGACTAAGTTACCTGACTTGAATGCTTATGATATTGAGGGTGCAATGAATATTATTGAAGGTACTGCCCGAAACATGGGTATTGCAATTAAGGGTGTTAATGATGCGGAACTTGCTGCTCAAGCTGCCGAGGCTGCTAAAGAAGAAGCGGAAGCTGCTAAAAGAGAAGCAGAACTTGCTGAACTTGAAGAGGAAGCTAAAGAAATGGCTGAATCAACTAATGTTGAAGTTCCTGCTGATAATACTGCCGAAGATGAAACAGAAGAAACTACTAATTCAGAAAATTAGTATGTTAAAAATAAATAATAATTATCCGCTAATAAACCACAGTTAGGAGGAAGAATAATGAGAAAAACTGGAAAAAAATATGTGGAAGCATCAAAAAAAGTTGATAAGAATCAAGCTTATTCAGTTAGTGATGCAATTAAACTAGTTAAAGAAACATCAATTACTAAATTTGATAGCAGTGTTGATGTAGCTATTAAACTTAATGTTGATCCTAAAAAGCAAGACCAATTGCTTCGTGGCTCCCTTGTATTACCTAATGGTTCTGGTAAAAGTAAAAGAATCTTAGTTTTAGCTAAAGGTGAACAAGCCGAAGCTGCAAAAACTGCTGGTGCTGACTTTGTAGGTGATAAAGATTTAATTGATAAAATCAAAAATGAAAACTGGCTAGACTTTGATATTATCGTAGCAACTCCAGATATGATGCCTGAAGTAGGAAAGATTGGTAATATTTTAGGACCACGTGGTCTTATGCCAAACCCTAAAACTGGTACTGTAACACCTAAAGTTGAGGGCGTTATTAATGATATTAAAAAAGGTATGATTGAATATCGTACTGATAGTTATGGTAATATCCATTCTATTATTGGTAAAGTTTCATTTGATGCTAAAGCATTAGAGGAAAACTTAAAATATGTTATTAATACGATAAATAAAGCAAAACCTAGTTCAGTAAAAGGTGAATTAATTGCTAATGTTTCCATTTCTGCCACAATGGGACCTGGCATTAAAGTTGCTAAAAATAGTTTTGACAATTAAAGAAAACTATAATATAATACGAAATAGAAAAACGAGGAACCAAAGACAGTAGGAGCCCAAAAGGCTTAATAATTCCTACCGAGGGGAAAGTTTTATATCTTTTATAAGCTTCCCCATGGGAAGTTTTTCTAATAATATAAGGAGGAAAAATGGCAAGCGAGAAAATTTTGGATCAAAAAAAGCAAATTGTAAGTGAAATCATTGACAAAATCAAAAACAGCGAATCAGTTATTTTATTCCAATATCAAGGTTTAACTGTAGCCGAATTAACTGAACTTAGAACAAAACTTAGAGAAGAAAATGCTGAAGTTAAAGTATACAAAAATACTTTATTAAAAAGAGCTTGTGATGAATTGAACATTGATTTAACTGGTTTTCTTGAAGGACCAAATGCTATTTTATTTGGGGAAAGTTTACTTGAACCAATAAAAGTAATATCTTCTTATGCTAAAGAACACAATAAATTAGATATTAGAATAGGTATCTTAAGTGGTTCAGTAGCAGACAAAGATGTTATTAAAGAATATGCAACAATTCCATCAAGAGAAGGACTACTTACGATGCTTGCTGGTGGAATGATTCAATATGTAAAAGATTTAAGTATAGCATTAAATCTATATGCCGAAAAGATGGAGGGAGAGAATTAATATGGCAAAATTAACAAAAGAAGATTTTATTAGCGCTTTAAAAGAAATGACTATTCTTGAAGTTAAAGAATTAGTTGACGCTATGAAGGAAGAATTTGGAGTAGATCCAAGTGCTGTAGCAGTTGCTGCTGCTCCTGTTGCTGGAGCTAGCGAAGATGCTGGTTCTTCAACAAAGACTGTTGTTTTAAAAAATGCTGGTGGTAACAAAATTGCTGTTATCAAAATCATTAAAGAAGTTACTGGTTTAGGTTTAGTTGAAGCAAAAGCTGTTGCTGATAATGGTGGAAATGTTAAAGAAAATATTCCTGCTGATGAAGCTGAAGCTCTTAAAAATCAATTAACTGAAGCTGGCGCTGAAGTAGAACTAGTATAGTTTTTTAAAGTTAGTAAAGGCCTATCATTTGATAGGTTTTTTATTTCACAAAAATATGATATACTTAATAGCGGTGATACTATGGTTGATGAAAATAAATCTTTTAAAACGAAAAAAAGAATAATTTGGGCAGTTGCAATAGTACTTCTCGTAATTATTGTGGCATGGTTTTCTTTAGCTATGTATAATTACTATCGTGTTAAAACTGATAAAAAGCCATTATTATGCTACGGAAATACTAAAGAAGTTGAAGCAAATAATGAATATTCATACACTTGTTATGGAATATTATACAAATATAAAGAATATTATTCTACGAAAAATGATAAAATAACTGCTCGAGAATATACGCTATTTTTCAAAGATTTTGACCGTAAATAATTTATTAAGGAGGGAAAATGCGACGATTAAATAATCGAGGTTGGGGTACTTATGAAATGATACTTTTAAGTTGTGGATTGCTGTTAGCTCTTTTATTTGTTGCGTTTTCAATTTATAAGTTATATCATTCTATTAATCCTGTAGCTCCTCAATATGCCTTACTTGAAAAAACAATTACAGATGAAGCAAAAAGATATGCCGAAAGCAATGGTAAAAAATCGGTAATTACTTTAAGCCAATTGCAAGATGCTGGATATATAGATTTTTTCTCTGATATAAATGATAATGATTGTGACGGCTATGTTTTAGTTAGCGATGGGGAGTTTTATCCATATATCTCTTGTGAATACTATCAAACAAATGGCTATGATAAAAAATATAATAATTAATATTATAAATATATTGACATATTATTAAATAACTGCTATATTAATAATGCGTTTTATTTAGGTTCTATCGTGGATAGAGCCTAATTTAATGAATAATATGAAACACCTGGTTGTGTGTTAATGGAAGGAGGAAAACAAATGCCAACAATAAACCAATTAGTAAACAAGAAAAGAGGCAAAAAAACTAGAAAGAGTAAAAGTCCCGTTTTGAATGTTGGATTTAATACTATTGAAAGAAAACAAACTAATGATAAAAGTCCACAAAAAAGAGGTGTATGTACTCGTGTAGGTACTAAAACCCCTAAAAAACCGAACTCAGCATTAAGAAAGTATGCTCGTGTTAGATTATCTAATGGTAAAGAAATCGATGCTTATATCCCAGGCGAAGGACACAATTTACAAGAACATAGCGTTGTACTAGTTCGTGGTGGTCGTGTTAAGGATTTGATTGGTGTACGTTATCACATTGTTCGTGGTACTCTTGATACTCATGGTGTTGAGAACCGTAAACAAGGAAGAAGCAAATATGGCGCTAAAAAGCCTAAATAAAAATTATAAGTAAGGAGGAAGAAAAATGCGTAAAAGAAGAGCAATAAAAAGAGATGTACTTCCTGATCCAATATACAATTCAAAAGTTGTTACAAGATTAATCAACACTATTATGATTGATGGTAAAAAGGGTACAGCTCAAACTATTTTATATGATGCTTTTAAAATAATTGAAAAACAAACAGGCAGACCTGCTATGGATGTTTATAATGAAGCATTAGAAAACATTAAACCTGCACTTGAAGTTAAGTCACGTCGGGTAGGTGGATCAAATTATCAAGTTCCAATTGAAGTATCTGATGAAAGATCACAAGCATTAGCACTTCGTTGGCTTGTAAATTATGCAAAACTAAGAAATGGAAAGGGCATGGCTATTAATTTAGCTAATGAGATTATGGATGCTGCTAAAGGCGTTGGTGGAGCTGTTAAGAAAAGAGAAGACACTCACAAGATGGCTGAAGCCAATAAAGCATTCGCTCATTATAGATGGTAATAAACTATGGCAAGAGATGTTACAATTGATAAAATAAGAAATATTGGTATCATGGCTCACATTGATGCCGGTAAAACAACAACAACAGAAAGAATTTTATTCTTGACAGGTATTACTCATAAAATTGGGGAAACTCACGAAGGTGAGTCTCAAATGGACTGGATGGAGCAAGAAAAAGAAAGAGGTATTACAATTACTTCTGCTGCTACAACTTGCCACTGGAAAGGTTATAGACTTAATATAATCGATACCCCAGGCCACGTAGACTTTACGATTGAAGTTCAAAGAAGCTTAAGAGTACTAGATGGAGCTGTAGCTTTAATCGATGCTCAAGCGGGTGTTGAACCTCAAACGGAAACAGTATGGCGTCAAGCTAATGAATATAAAGTTCCAAGAATGATTTGTGCTAATAAAATGTGCAAAATGGGAGCTGATTTCTATTTTAGCTTAGATACAATTAAAGATCGATTAGGTGCAAATGCTGCTCCTATCATGCTTCCAATCGGAGCTGAATCAGAATATATTGGTTATATTGATTTAGTAACTATGAAGGCATATAAATATATTGATGGTCAACAACAAGACCTTGAAGAAATGCCTATCCCTGCTGATATGGAAGATAAAGCTAAAGAATATCGTACAAAATTGATTGAAGCTGTAGCTGTTTTTGATGAAGACTTAATGGTAAAATATCTTGATGGAGCTGAACTTACTGAAGAAGAACTTAAGAAAGCAATTAGAACAGCAACATTATCTGTTGAATTCTTCCCAGTATTATGTGCTGATGCTTTAGATGAAAAGGGTACAAGAGCTTTACTTGATGCTGTTGTTGATTATTTACCAGCACCTACTGATATAGAAGCTATTAAATGTACTGATAAAAATGGTAATGAAGTTTTACGTCACCCAAGTGATGATGAACCATTTACGGCTTTAGCATTTAAGATAATGACTGACCCTTATGTAGGAAGACTATCATTTGTTAGAGTATACTCTGGTGTATTAAAAAGTGGTTCATATGTTATGAACTCTACAAAAGGTGAAAAAGAAAGAATTGGTCGTATTCTTCAAATGCATGCTAACCAAAGAAAAGAAATTACTGAAGTATATGCTGGTGAAATAGCAGCAATCGTTGGCCTTAAAGATACAACAACTGCTGATACATTATGTGATGAAAAGCAACAATGTATCATGAATGGTATGGAATTCCCAGATCCAGTTATTGATATAGCTGTTGAACCAAAAAGTAAAAATGACCAAGATAAGATGGCTATTGCCTTACAAAAACTTACAGAAGAAGACCCAACTCTTAAAGTTAAAACTGATGCTGAAACAGGTCAAACAGTTTTATCTGGTATGGGCGAACTTCACTTAGATATAATTGTTGACCGTATGAAAAGGGAATTTGATGTAGAATGTAATAAAGGTAAACCTCAAGTTGCTTACCGTGAAACTATTACTGTTCCTGCAGATTGTGAAGGTAAATATATTAAACAATCTGGTGGTCGTGGACAATATGGTCATGTATGGATTAATTTTGAACCAAATCCTGAAAAGGGCTATGAGTTCGTAGATGCTGTTGTTGGTGGTGTTGTTCCAAGAGAATATATACCTGTTACTGATAAAGGCTTACAAGAAGCGATGGCTGGTGGTATGATTGCTGGCTATCCTGTTGTAGATATTAAAGCTACACTACATGATGGATCATACCATGAGGTCGACTCATCTGAAATGGCCTTTAAGATAGCTGCATCTTTAGCATTAAAAGAAGCTGCCGTTAAATGTAAACCTGTATTACTAGAACCTATTATGAAAGTAGAAGTAGTTGTTCCTGAGGAATATTTAGGAAATGTTATGGGTGATTTAACAAGCAGACGTGGTAAACCAATTGGCAATGAATCTAGAGGTAATGCTTTATCAATTAAGGCTATGGTACCTTTAGCAGAAATGTTTGGTTATGCTACTTCTTTGAGAAGTAATTCTCAAGGTAGAGGAAACTTCACAATGTTCTTAGATCATTATGAAGAAGTTCCTAAGTCGATCGCTGATGAAATAATAAAGAAAAACAGCGTACAATAAAATAATACTTGAATTTCTCGCAAGCTTTAGATAAAATAATAATGTATATAGAAAAAAGGAGGATTTTTATATGGCAAGAGAAAAATTTGATCGTTCAAAAGAACACGTTAATATAGGTACTATTGGCCACGTAGACCATGGTAAAACTACATTAACAGCTGCAATTACTAAATATTTTGGTACTTTCGTTGATTATGCTGATATCGACAAAGCACCAGAAGAAAGAGAAAGAGGTATTACTATTAATACCGCTCACGTTGAGTATGAGACTGAAAAACGTCACTATGCTCACGTTGACTGCCCAGGCCATGCTGACTATGTTAAAAACATGATTACTGGTGCTGCTCAAATGGATGGTGCTATCCTTGTAGTTTCTGCTGCAGATGGCCCTATGCCTCAAACTAGAGAGCATATTCTATTATCTAGACAAGTAGGAGTTCCTAAGATTGTTGTTTACATGAACAAATGTGACCAAGTTGATGATCCAGAATTACTTGACTTAGTAGAAATGGAAATTAGAGAACTTTTAGGAGAATATGATTATGATTCAGATTGTCCTATTATTAGAGGTTCTGCACTTAAAGCTCTTGAAGGTGATGCTGATGGTGAAAAGAGTATTCGTGACCTTATGGCTGCAGTTGATGATTATATTCCATCACCTGTTAGAGATACCGATAAACCATTCTTAATGAGTATTGAAGACGTATTCACTATTTCTGGAAGAGGTACTGTTGTTACAGGTCGTGTTGAACGTGGAAAACTTAACTTAAATGATGAAGTTGAAATCGTTGGTTTAAGACCTACACAAAAATCAGTTGTTACAGGAATTGAAATGTTTAGAAAATCACTTGACTTCGCTCAAGCTGGAGATAATGCCGGAGTATTACTTCGTGGTATTTCTAGAGAAGATGTAGAACGTGGCCAAGTATTAGCTAAACCAGGAAGTGTTACACCTCATACTAAATTTAAAGCTAGTGTTTATGTTCTATCTAAAGAAGAAGGTGGAAGACATACTCCATTCTTCTCAAATTACAGACCACAATTCTATTTCAGAACTACTGACGTAACAGGTGTTATTGAATTACCTGAAGGCGTTGAAATGGTTATGCCTGGCGATAATGTTGACATGACTGTTGAATTAATTGCTCCAGTTGCTCTTGAAAACGGTACTAAATTCTCAATTCGTGAAGGCGGACGTACTGTTGGTGCTGGTGTTATTTCTGAAATTATTAAGTAATTTAGAAACAAAAATTAAAGACAAGGAAACTTGTCTTTTTTTGTGAAATTAAAAAATGCCATATAGGCATTAATTATTAAATTCTTTATCAAGCAAATCTTTTTTTATTAAGTGATTATAGGCTCTTTCATTTATAACTAAATCAAATTCGCCTATATATTCATATAAATGAGGTTTAAATCCTAGTTTAAATTCGTTTAAGCCATAATACTTGGAAGTTTTAGAAAAGTCAGCCGCTACTCCGTTTAAATCCATGTATTTGAAAGTCCCTTGATAATAATTAGCGATGGAATATATTAAAAAATAATTTGGGGCAAAATCTTGATACTTACGATCATACCCATATATGGATAAGGTAACCTTATCTTTATGTTTAATTACTAAGGCTCCAGCAATATAAGTTTTTTCGGTATTGCTAATCTTTTTAGAAGCCAATGATAAATCATTTTTATATATTAATAAATTTTTATCAGAATTAATTTTTTTGTTAATATTTCGTGTTGTTGGTTGTTGCTCAATTTTTAAGGCAAGTTTTTCATTTTCGGCAAGCTCTTTTTCATAAACTTGTTTAGCAGAATCAAAATATTTTTTATAATCAATTGATAACAAGAAAAAATCGATACTATCATCACGACTAAAAGTATTAAAGTAATCTTTATAATAAAATTCATTTTTCTTCTTTTTGTTTTTAACTAACTCAGTTAAGATATTAAGCTCATTGCTAGTGCCTTTTTCTAAAACTAATCCTCTTTTAATTCCTTTTCTAATTTTATTTTTAGTATTTTTCTTAAAATCATTAAAGGTAAGCGTATCTAAGTCTAGAATTGCATTAACTCTTGGCAAAACAGATTCAAAATACATATTATTGTTTAACTTAGTATAGCCACATTCTTCAAAAGTTTTAACTAAGGATATATTATCATTATATTGGGTTTTATAATTATCTTTTGGCGATATTTCGCCGACAATAATTGATGGGTTAACTTTTATAAAGGTAATACCATCTTTTTTATAATATTTAATGAGGGAGTCGGTAAAATCCGCTAAAATTCCGTGATTATCATAATTCATAAGAGGGCCTTCGGGAATGTAAGCATATAAATAGCCATCAATTATCTTAACTAAGACTAAAGCAGCAGCATATAGTTTATCTGCTGTTCCATAGCCAATTAATTCATATTCATAGCCATGATCAGCTTTAAGCGTCGCATAATTTAATGTTTGATGAAAATTACTATTGGGAAAGTTTTGCACATATTCATTAAATTCATTAACAGTCAATTCTCTTATATACATATCTATCACCCCTTTTCTTAAAAGGGTATTATTGTACCATAAATTTTAACCCATTTCAAGCGCTCTGAGCAAGAGTTTCCCTAAAGCCTAAATTTTTGGCTTAAAGCACTAAATTTTTATTTACAGTATCGATTCATGAGGTTATAATATGACACAAACAGGTGATATTATGAAAGTTGTTATTTTAGCAGGAGGCAGAGGATTAAGACTTAATAATTTAACAGATGAGCAACCAAAACCAATGCTTTTAATTAACGGTGTACCTCTTATTCAACATATTATTAACCATTATAACCATTATGGCTTTAATGACTTTATTATATGTACAGGATATAAATCCGAAGTTATCGAGGATTATTTTTTAAATAATATGCCTGATGAAATGAGTATTAAAATTGTAAATTCAGGAGAGTATTCCTCTATTGCGGATAGGTTATGGTCAATTCGTAAAGAAATAAATAATGAACCTTTTCTCTTAAGCTATGCAGATAATCTTTCCAATGTTAACATTAATAAAGTAATTAATTCTTTTAATAAAAGTGAGCGTATTTTAACATTGGTAGCGGTGCACCCTTACATTGACTATGGGGTTTTAAATTTGAAAGGAAATAATTTAATTAGTTTTAAAGAAAAGGGTGTAGATAAAAACTCTTGGATTAATGGGGGTTTTATGGTAGCCGATTATAAAATATTTGAGGTAATTAATAAATACCAAGCTAAAGGATTTGGGTATATTCTTGAATATTTAGCAAGTAATAACAATATAAATGTTTATAAACATAATGATTTTTGGAAAGCTATTGATAATAATAAGGATTTAATTTATTTAGAGTCTTTATTAGATGAAAATGATAACATATTAAATCAGTATAAAGATTAATGATAATATTTGCATATTTAAGCGACTTAAACTATAATGTAATTATAAAGATAAGGAGGCGTTGAATGGCTAAAATTATTAGAGAATCAGGAAGTAAGAATGTAAAAAGGTTTAATTCATTTACAACAAGTTCTATGATTTCAAGTGTAATTACAATAATTATTGGTCTTTTAATATTTATATTTTCTGAACAAATAGGAACTTTGATAGGTTATATTGCAGGATTAATATTTATTTATACGGGAATCCTAGCTATTTATAAATTTTTCAAAAGAGATGGAGCAAAACTTTATTCCTTAAATATTATTTTTGGTATTTTATCTATTATTCTTGGTATTGTAATTATTCTAGTTCCTACGAGTGTCATAAGCTATATTAATGTTATTTTTGGTATCTTCCTAATCATTTTAGGAGGAAATAAAGTAAGCTATGGTATATGGTTTAAAATAGGTAATGATGCTTCATGGAGTATTACTTTAGTTTCTGGTTTAATGCTAATTCTATTTGGGGTACTTTTAATAGCTAATCCATTTGAATCATTTATGACCGCTACAAAGTTAGTAGGGTTATTCCTAATACTATATAGTGTGCTTGATATAACTGATGCTATTTTACTTCGTAGAAGAAGTAAAGAAATAGTTAAAGTATTTTGGTAAAAGAACCGTAAAATGGTTCTTTTTTATTGCGTGATTTCTTTTTTAAAAGTTATACTATTTAGAGGAGGATATATGAAAATATTAGATATAAAAGCAAGTGAAATTCTTGATAGTCGAAGTAATCCGACTGTGGAAGTAAAAATGCTTGTTGAAAATAATGTAGTAGGCAAGGCATCAGTTCCCTCAGGAGCTTCTACAGGTTCAAAAGAAGCTTTAGAATTACGTGATGGAGGAGAAAGATATCATGGTAAAGGGGTTCTTAAAGCGGTTAAAAATGTAAATGATATTATTAAACCGGAATTGGTTGGTAAGGATTTAACTGTTGAAGAAATAGATAAAATTATGCTGGATTTAGATGGCACCCCAAATAAAGAGAACTTAGGAGCTAATGCTATTTTAGGAGTTTCATTAGCTGCCCTTCGTTGTGAAGCTAAATTACATAATGAAGAGTTGTATGAATATGTATCAGACGGTACTTATTTAATGCCTATACCTTTAATAAATATCGTTAATGGTGGAGTTCATGCTGATAATAATCTTGATATCCAAGAGTTTATGATTGTCCCACTTTTAGACGAAGAAAAAGAAAGAGTTCGGGCTGCCTCAGAAATATTTATTACTTTGAAAAAGATTTTGAAAGATAGTGGCTATGCAACAGGGGTGGGCGATGAAGGTGGATTTGCCCCAAATCTTGCTAATAATGAAGAAGGTTTTAAGCTTTTAGTAAAAGCTATTAAAGAGGCAGGGTATGTGCCCGGCGAAGATGTTAGTATTGCTATAGATGTAGCTGCTTCGGAATTATATAATAAAGATACAAAAACTTATACTTTAGATGGTAAAGAATACACAACTACGGAACTTTTTAATTACTATGTTAGTTTAGTAGATAAATATCCTATTATTAGTATCGAGGACCCTTTTGATGAATATGACTTCGAGGGATTTGCATTAATAACAGCGCAACTGAGTTCGAGAATTATGATTGTTGGTGATGATTTGTTTGTTACTCAATCTAAATATTTACAAATGGGTATTGATAAAAAGGCTGCCAATGCAATATTACTTAAGGCTAATCAAGTAGGGACAGTCACTGAATTTTTAGCAACCATAAAATTAGCTCGTGATAATGGATATAATATGATTATTTCTCATCGAAGTGGAGAAACTACCGATACTTTTATTGCTGATCTAGCCGTTGGGTTAAAAATTCCTTATATAAAAACTGGTTCAGTTTCACGAGGTGAGAGAATTGCCAAATATAATCGGTTAATGGAGATAGAAGAAAATATTAATAATAAATAGTCGCCTTATAGTATGAAACTAGCAATTTGCTAGTTTTTATTTTATAATGAAAGAGGTGATATTATGAAAATAATGGATGGCAATAAAGCCTGTAGTAATATAGCATATCTTTTTAGTGAGGTATGTGCAATATATCCAATAACTCCATCTTCCCCGATGGCTGAGAATATTGATGGTTTAACCCATACTGAGCGATTAAATTTATATAATAGTAAGCCTAAAGTTGTAGAAATGGAATCTGAAATGGGGGCTGCAGGAGCTATGCATGGTGCCTTACTCAGTGGTTCATTAGCAACAACTTTTACTGCTAGTCAAGGCCTTTTACTTATGATCCCCAATATGTATAAAATTGCAGGCGAAATGTTGCCAGGAGTTATGCATGTTGCTTCCCGAAGTTTAGCTACTCATGCTTTATCTATTTTTGGTGATCACCAAGATATCTATGCGGCAAGAAGTACAGGATGGTGTATATTAGCTTCAACTAGTGTTGAAGATGCTCAAAATATGACTGCTATAGCTCATTTAAGTGCCATTAAGGGATCTCTTCCTTTTATTCATTTTTTTGATGGATTTAGAACAAGCCATGAGCTTAATACTGTCGAGCCTTTAAAAGATACGGATTTACTTCCTTTAATTGATCATGAAGCTTTAAAAAGATTTCATGATAGAACTTTGAATATTAATCATGAAATTGAATTTGGCACAAGTCAAACAGAAGATGTTTATTTTCAATGTACAGAAGCAAGAAATACCGCCTATAATTTAATGCCTGATATTGTTAATGAATATATGCAAAAGATTAATGAAATAACAGGTAAAGATTATAAACCATTTAATTATTATGGTAAAGAAAACGCAACAAGTGTTATCGTAGCAATGGGAAGTGTTTGTGATGTAATTAAATCAGTTATTGATGCTCTTCCTGATCGTAATTTTGGATTAATAGAAGTTCATTTATATCGTCCTTTTAGTAAGCAATATCTTTTAAATGTTTTACCTAGCACTACCCAAAACATAGCGGTACTTGACCGAACTAAAGAAGCTGGGTCAACCGGCGAACCTCTTTATCTTGATATTGTGAGTAGTTTAAAAGATAAAAATATTACCGTTGTCGGAGGGCGTTATGGCTTATCAAGTAAAGATACAACTCCGGCACATATAAAAGCTGTATATGATATGCTTGAAAATGATATAAAAGATAATTTTACTATTGGTATTAATGATGATGTTACCAATTTAAGTTTACCAATTCCAGATTTTAATATTGAGCTAGATGCACAAGAGTTTAAAATATATGGTTTTGGTTCCGACGGAATGGTAAGTAGCTCTAAAGATTTATTAAATATTGCTTCAAATAGTTTAAATAAATATGTCCAAGGATATTTTGAATATGACTCTAAAAAAAGTGGGGGAGTTACCATATCTCATTTACGTATGAGTGATCATAAGATAAATGCTCCTTATTATGTTGAGTCTCCTGAATTAATTGTTATAACCAAAGATGAATATTTAAAAAAATTTGGGCTTTTAGCAAATGCTAAAGAAAATTCATATGTCCTTATAAATACTATCCGTACGCAAGATGAATTAAATGCTTTTTTACCTATGGAAGTAAAAGAGTTAATAAGAGCTAAAAATCTTCAAGTATCAATTATTAATGGGGAAAAGATTGCTTATGAGAATAATATTAAAGGTAAAATAGGAAAAATTATAGAAGTTATTATTTTAAAATTTTTAGGGATTAATAATGCTAAAGAACTTATTATTGATTCAATTAAAAAAGCCTTTGCTACAAAGGGAGAAGACATTGTTAATAACAATATAAAAGCAATTGAAAAAGCATATGACGCTACTGTAAAAATAGATGTTGATACCTTTGATAATCAAATACATTTACCAGTAGGTAAGACATTATTTGAAAAAATGGATTTAAGACAAGGAAATAATTTATCTGTTAAAGATGTTTTACCAATTGCCTCTGGCTCTTTTCCTTGGGCTACATCAAAATTAGAAAAAAGAAATATATCTACTTTAACGCCAAAATGGGATAAAGATACGTGTATTCAATGTGGTATGTGTTCCTTTGTTTGTCCTCATGCGGTTATAAGAAACTTTGCTATTAAAGATCAAACTAAAGGCAAACCTTTTACGGGCAATAGTGATTATAATTTCTATGTAGGTATCAGTAATAAAGATTGTACTGGTTGTGGCCTATGTGTTAATATTTGTCCTACCCATAGTCTTGCCTTAAAGGAAAATGTAGAGCCTACTAATGAATATTTTGCCAGTTACGAAAATCCGGAGCTTGTTAATAAATTCACTATTAAAGGAAGTCAATTTGCCAAGCCAAAGTTTGAATTTTCTGGCGCTTGTGCAGGCTGTGGTGAAACTCCTTATTTAAGACTCCTTAGTCAACTTTATGGTGATGAAATTGTTATAGCAAATGCTACAGGCTGTTCTAGTATTTATGGTGCTTCATCACCTTGTATGCCTTATTCTCTTCCATGGGCTAATTCCCTTTTTGAGGATAATGCTGAGTTTGCTTATGGAATACATATTTCATATAAAGAGAAAAAGAAACAGATAACAAACGCTATTAATATGGCAATGAATTCAGTAGAACCTGATATTAAAGACAGTATGCAAAAATATTTAGATAATATTGATGATTATCAAGTATCTAAAGAATTTGCAAGTATGGTAGCTTCAAAGGATAATATTCCTAATGAGCTAAAGCTTTTGAAAGATTATATACCTAAGAGAATTGTTTGGGCTATAGGTGGTGATGGCTGGGCATATGATATAGGCTATAATGGGTTAGATCATATTCTTCATTCTGGGGAAAATATTAAAATTTTAGTTCTTGATACAGAAGTATATTCCAATACCGGAGGACAAGCTAGTAAAGCTACTAAACTAGGTGCTGTAGCAGAGTTTGCTGATGGTGGAAAGAAAACTAATAAAAAAGATTTATTTAAAATTGCCAGTGGCATTGAAGGTGTCTATACTGCTTCAATATGTTTAGGTGCCAATATGATGCAAGCAATAAAAGCTTTTAAGGAAGCTATGGAACATAACGGCCCTGCTATTATTATTGCCTATTGTCCATGCATTGAACATGGAATTAAAAACGGTATGATTAATTCTATAAGTGAAGAAAAACTAGCAGTTGAATGTGGCTATAATATATTAATGCGTTATGATGGCGAATATCATATTGATTCACCAGAGCCAAACTTTGATAAGTATGATGCTTTCTTAAGTAATGAAGTAAGATATAATGCTTTAAAAATTAAAAATCCTGAATATGCTGAAAGCGTACTGCAAAGACAAAAAGAAAATGCCATTAAAAGATATGCTTATTATAAAAGCTTACAAAAAAAAGACTAACATCAATACCGATGTTAGTTTTTTAAAAAAATACGAGGCCACCATTGGATTGATGACCTCAAAGAATAAAAAGGGGTTGACTAGTGTGATACTAGCACCAAATCGCCTTCTTAAGTGATTTGGTAATTCTTATATTAATGTAAGAAGCCTTAAAAGTCAATTATATTTACACATTATTTACAAGAAATTTTATTATTAAAATGCGATAGTATTTTAAGAGCTATAAATGGTATAATTAAAAGGACGGAGGCTTTATGGATATAATTGAACTTTCTGGGGTTGGTGCTAAAACAGCAAAACTATTAAATAAGCTTGATATTTATAATGTTGAAGATCTTTTGACTTATTATCCATATAAATATAATGTTTTTTCTTTTTCACCATTAGTTCAAAGAGAAGAAGCAATTTGCATATCAGCTATTATTGAATCTATGCCAGTTGTTTATTATATTAGAAAAAATTTTAATAAGCTATCTTTTAGAGTTAGAGCCTCAGGTATTATGTGTAATGCTGTAATTTTTAATCGGGCATTTTTAAAACCGAATTTAAGAATAGGAAAAGAAATTGTTTTAATTGGTAAATATGATAGTAAGAAAAATTTATTTACCGCTAGCGAGATAAAATTTAATATTAAAAATGGTGATATTGAGCCTATTTATCATCTAACCAGTGGTATTACCTCATCAAGTATTCATAAATTTATTAAATCTAGTTTAAGTGCAACCATAACTGATAACTTACCTAGTGATATAATTAGTAATTATCATTTTTTAGATAAGAAAACCGCTCTTAAAAAAATCCATTTTCCGGTAAATGCGACAGATATAAAACAGGCTAAAATAAGGCTAATATATGAAGAGTTATTTGATTTTTCTTTTAAAATGAACTTTTTAAATAAAAGAAATCAGGGAGGTAAAGGTTTACCCCATTCTTTCAACAAGCAAGATATAGATTTGCTTATTAGCTCTTTACCATTTAAATTAACAGAAGATCAACAAAATTCTTTAGATGAGATTTTAGATGACATGAAATCAAGTAAGAGAATGAATCGTATCCTTTTAGGAGATGTAGGCAGTGGTAAAACTATTATTTCTGCTATAAGTAGTTATGCTTCTTTTTTATCAGGCTATCAAACAGCTTTAATGGCTCCTACGGAAATATTGGCTATTCAACATTATAATAGTATTAAAAAAATTCTAGAACCTTTTAATGTTACTGTTGATGTTATTACAGGATCCATGACTACCACAGAGAAAAACGCAATATATAAAAGACTTGCAAATCATGAAATTGATTTACTTATTGGAACTCATGCTATTTTAAATGATTCTACTATATTTGCTAAACTTGGCCTTGTAATAACCGATGAACAACATCGTTTTGGGGTTAATCAAAGAAATATATTGCAAAATAAATCAGAGGCTCCTGATGTTTTGTATCTATCGGCTACACCCATACCTCGAACTTATGCTTTAACAATATATGGTGATTTGGATATATCAATGATTAAATCTAAACCTTTTGGTAGAAAAGAAATAATTACGAAAGTTAAAACTGAAAAAGAAATAAAAGATGTTCTTTCAGCTATGCTTGAAGAGATAAAAAAAGGCCATCAAGTGTATATTGTGTCGCCTTTAGTAGAACAAAATGAAGAGCTGGATTTAAGAAGTGTAGACTACCTTAAAGAAAAAATTGATTTAGCATTTAATAATCAAATAAGAAGTGAAGTTGTTCATGGTAAAATGAAACAAGCCAATAAAGACGCTATAATGAATGATTTCAAATTAAATAAGATTAAGATCTTAATATCTACAACGGTTATTGAAGTAGGTATTGATGTGCCCAATGCTACGATGATTGTGATATTTAACGCCGAAAGATTTGGCTTAGCTTCTCTTCATCAACTGCGAGGTCGGGTAGGAAGATCAGAGATACAAAGTTATTGCTATTTAATAAGTAATAGCGATAATGAGCGTTTACGTGTTATGGAAGAAAGTAACGATGGTTTTTATATATCCCAAAAGGATTTTGAAATGCGAGGACATGGTGATTTATTTGGCACAAGGCAAAGTGGCGATATGAAATTTAAACTTGCAAATTTAAAAAATGACTATAAAATACTTGTTCAAGCTAAAAATGATTCCCAAAAATTTATTGAAACTCAAGAGTATCTAACAAATCCTTATTATAAAGGTATTAGTACTGATTTAGACATTGCCGATTAAAGTAAACAATATTGAAAACAATTGACTTTTAAGCTAAAAAAGGATACTATTATAATAGCATAGCAACCGCTATGCTAACATAGACTAATTTCACGAATCATAATGTGAATTTAGTCAACCAAAACCCCCTGAAGTTCCCTCGAGAGAGGGAACGCTTTTTGTTTTATAAGGGTTTCTGAGGTTTTTAATTT
>CANQIK010000016.1 GCA_947624085.1 uncultured Bacilli bacterium | reverse complement strand
AAAGGGTATAAAAAGTGTAAATTTACATGGAGGAAAGATGAAAAAGAAAATAGGAATAATCAGCACATTAATAGTAACGATTTTGGTAGTAATTTTGGCAATATTATTAACAAATAAAAAGGAAAATAAACCATTAAATTTTACAACAAGTGATAGTAGCATAGCATATTATTATCAAAATGGTAGTAGTTATACACAAGGGACATCAAGCACTTGGACAACAGGTTATGTATTAAATGTAGGTAAAAGTAGTTGCAATGGAACTACTAACCCCAAGGATATATTAGACTGGGACTCAGTAAATAAAACGGTATTAATGTCAGCAGATAAAAATAATAACTGTAAATTATATTTTGATAAAGCATATACAGCAGAAGAGTTTTTTACAACGTTTGCTAAAAATGTAAGTAATGGTGAATTAATAAAGCATACATCTTCTTTAGCAAATAGTGCCGGAGATGATGGTTATAGATATTCAGGAAATAATCCAAACAATTTTATATGTTTTGGGCCAGGCAGTGAAAACTACAATAAAGGTGTACTTAATGAAACATGTCCAGATGGAAACTTATATCGGATAATAGGGTATGTGCCAGTAGAATTATCAAATGGCAAAAAAGAAAATAGAATAAAAGTAATAAAATCAGAGTATGCAACTCATGAAGATTTAGAAAAAGATAAGGCTGATGGAACTGTCAATTTTAATTCCAATTATAAAGATTTAAAAAGGGTAAAGGCAGAAAATAGTATAGAGGGTTTTTATTGGGACGAAGGTGGCAAAAATATATGGGGCAGTGGTTCATTATATAAAGCATTAAATAGCAATGAAAAAAGTTTTTTAAAAAATCTAAATGACTGGCAAAATAAAATAGAAGATGTGCAATGGAATGTTGGAGGAAATCCTAATGACGAACTGCCCAAAGCGAAAACTGTATATGATGATGAATGGAATGAATCATATGGAGCACAAACAAAGGTACCTGCAAAGATAGGCCTTATGTATCCATCAGATTATGGCTTTGCAAGTGAACCAAAAAGCTGGGAATATAGGCTTTATATGTATGATGATGCTAAAGATGACGAAACTGAAAAAAACCAAAACCGCGAAAATAATTGGTTATTTAATGGTGTATACGAATGGACTATTTCGCGCTATGCAGGCTACACTGGCGATGCGTTCGATGTCTACGACAGTGGGTTTATGGACAGCGACGCCGTTGACGACGATTATGGTGTGCGCCCGGTCTTTTATCTAAACTCTAGTGTAACCTTAAGTGATGGTAATGGCATTGATGGAAGTGTAAATAAACCTTACAAAGTTAATTAATCATCACTATCTTCAATAAATGTTATACTTTTATGAGGTTCATCTCTTAATAGATTAGGGTAGTGTTGTTGTCTTAGAGCTTCATAGGTAACTATAGCTACACAATTTGATAAGTTTAAAGCTCTAACATTAGCAGTCATAGGTATGCGCATACAATTATCAATATGAGGTTTTAATATTTTAGGAGGAATACCTGTAGACTCTTTACCAAATATAAAATATATATTTTCATCTTTATTAGAATAATCAAAAGAGTCATGGGGTTTATGCCCATATCTTGTAAAATAATAAAAAGTACCTTGATTTTGTTTATAGAAATCATCGATATTTTCATATACTTTATATTCACACTTATCTATATAATTAACTCCACTTCTTTTAACGGATTTATCATCTAATTTAAAACCTAAGGGTTTAATTAAATGAAGTTTACTACCTGTAGCAATACAAGTACGCATTATATTACCCGTATTTTGGGGTATTTCTGGCTCAAATAAAACAATATTAATCATTTATACCTCCCTAATAAAAAAAGCCATTATTAGGCTTCTTTTGTGTATCCTTGTTCTTTTAATAATTTTTCAAAATCACTTGTTTTAAATAATCCTTTTTTATTAACAATAACGTCTATTAATTCATTATTTTCATAATATAAAATACATGGAGTATTAGTTATTTTATCAGTATTAAAGGTTTTATTTAATTTACTTGTTATATTATCTTCTTTATCTTTAGTTATATCTATATAATATATTTCCGAGTTAATGCGATATTTATCAATAATATCTTTTAAATCTTCTTCAAGTTCATATTCTTCTTTATCATTAGTATAACCTATATAAATAAAATAAGTACTTGGGGCGTCATGTAAAATAGTATCAGCTTCATTTAAATCCTTAATTTCTAGGGTTAATGTATTAGTAGATAATAAATAACTATTTAAATATTTTTCGGTATTTTTTACATTCCACCAAGAAAATATATACCAGCATATTAAGATAACGGCGATAATAAATAAAGCTGCGTATACATAATTTTTCGGAGCAATATATCTTTCTTTTTTAGGTATTTTCACCATTTTTTTCACCACCTTTATTTTATCAAATTACTATTCTAAAGTAAAATCTATATTTTAGATAATTTACATATCTGTAGTATCTTCGGAAGGATCAGCGCCATTTTTGACTAATACTTCTCTAGGTTTAGAGCCATTGGCAGGACCAATAATACCTCGAGCCTCAAGTAAATCAACCATTCTAGCAGCTCGATTATAACCAAATCTAAATCTTCTTTGAATTAAAGAGGCACTAATTTTACCCGTTTGAATAGCAAAATCAACAATTTCATTGTACATTGGATCATCATCGCCTTCGCTATTGGAACTACCTGATGATGAAGTATGTAAATCTTCGGAAGTAAAGACTTCATTATATTTAACCGGAGCTTGATTTGAACAATAACGAATAATTCTAGCAATATCCTCATCTGATACAAAACAACCTTGAACTCTGGTAGGAGATGCAGCTCCCATTGGGAAATATAACATATCGCCTTTACCAAGTAATTTTTCCGCTCCTGATTGATCGAGAATAGTTCTTGAGTCAATAGATGAAGATACTGCAAAGGCAATTCGTGAAGGTATATTATTTTTAATAACCCCGGTAATAATATCGGTAGAAGGTCTTTGCGTTGCGACAATAAGGTGAATTCCTGCAGCTCTTGCCATTTGGGTAATGCGCATAATAGAATCTTGGACTTCTTTGGAAGCTACTAACATTAAGTCGGCAAGTTCATCAATTATAACAACAAAATATGGCATTTTGCCAATATGATTTTCGGGATTCTTTTTATTTTCTTTTTCTACCCATTCATTATAACCGGCAATATTTTTAACATTTTTCTCTGAAAATAAATCATAGCGATTTTCCATTTCTGCCACAATTTTTTGTAAGGTTGCATTAGCTTTTTTAGGATCAGTTACAACCGGACACAATAAATGCGGAATACCATTATAGTTTGAAAGTTCTACTTTTTTAGGATCAACTAAAACAAGTTTAACGGTATCAGGTTTATAACGCATTAAAATGGAACATATGATGGTATTAATACATACTGATTTACCAGAACCTGTAGAACCAGCGACTAATAAGTGAGGCATTTTGGTTAAATCACAAGAGATACAAGTACCCATAATATCTTTACCCAAAGTTACAACAATTTTATTTTCCGTTTTTTCATTTTGGGTTTTTTCTAATACTTCTCTAAATGATACAGGAGTTATTTCTCGATTAGGTATTTCAATACCAATAGTACTTTTGCCCGGAATAGGGGCTTGAATTCTTACATCTTTAGCAGCCATAGCTAAGGCTATTTCTTTATTAATAGTAGTTATTCTATTTACTTTAGTGCCATTGGGAACAGTAATTTCATATTCAGTAACGGCAGGGCCAGTATAGGTTTGAACAACTTTACAACCTTTGATATCAAAATCATTTAATACGCGAAGTAAAACTTCTTGATTGCTTCTAGCAAAGGCAATTTCTTCATTGGATGTTGTTGCTTTCATTTTGGCTAAGATATTTATGTTTGGAAGCACGTAAGAAGAGACATCACTGGGACTTATATTTGCTACATCAAAACTTTCATCATAATCAGGTTCTAAACTCTTCATTTCCGGAGTATGAATATTTTCATTTTTAACTTCATCAATAGTCGCTACAACAATTTGTTCTTCTTCTTTTTCGGAAACATTTTTCTCTTTTAAAGGTAACTGTCCTTTAATACCTACTAATTCATCACCCTCGATGACATATTCTTTATGATTTTGTTCACTATTTGCTTCTTTGGGTTTTTTCATCTTGCGTATTAAAGCTATAATCTTTTGTAAAATAATGGATAGGTTAATATCAAAGGCTAAAACGGCTGCGAATATCCCAATAAAGACTATGACAACAAGTGAACCAGTAGAACCAAAAGCAGTTAATAAAAGGCCTAAGAAAGTGCCTCCGATTATGCCACCCCCGACGACAAATTGCTTATCTCCTGATGATAATAACTCCGAAGTTGCATTTATTGTGGCATTACGGTCTTGAAAATTATCTATTGTAACAGAAACCATTTGCTTAATTGTAGTATTAGTTTCAAACATTTGATAATGGGCAAGGCCTAATATAATTAAAACGATTAAATATACACCAATTGACCTTGTTGAGAAAAAATTAGGCATTTTTCTTTTAATTAACATATAGCAACCAATGTAAATAAGAAAAAATAAAATTATAAACCAAAATTCACCTGCTAAAAAAAGGGCAAAGCCTTTAATAAAATTGCCTACATAGCCAAAGCCAATACCTGTGATACCAATTAAAATAAGAATAAGGCCTATTAGCTCAACACTATATGATTTATTACTATTAGCAGTTTTGCTACTTTTTCTTTTTGCCATTTATTATTCACCATATAAATTATATCCTAAATAGGCATTATTTGCAAAGAATATACACATTGTTTTATGGACAAATTAACATTATGTGCTTATAATTATGAATTGGTGATATTTATGAATATCGAGGATTTTGATTATGAACTACCTGAAAATCTAATTGCACAGTGTCCAATTAAGGATCGAAGTAGTTCTAAACTTTTAGTATTAAATAAAACAACGGGAGAATATCAAGATATGATTTTTAAAGATATTGTATCTTTATTTAAAAAGGGTGATGTTTTGGTATTAAATAATACTAAGGTTTTACCTGCTAGGATATATGGGGAAAAAGCAGATACCCATGCCCATATTGAACTGTTACTACTTAAAGATTTGGGTAATGATACGTGGGAGTGTTTATCAAGACCTTTTAAAAGACTTGAGGTAGGAACAATTATTATTTTTAATGATGAATTAAAAGCCGAGGTAATAGAAAAAGATACTAAGGGTATTATCAAAGCTAAATTTATTTATAAAGGGATTTTTCTTGAAATTATTGAAAAACTTGGTACAATGCCTCTTCCTCCATATATTCATGAAACTTTAAAAGATCAAAGTAGATATCAAACGGTTTATGCTAAATATTTAGGAAGTAGTGCAGCCCCAACCGCAGGATTACATTTTACTACTGAACTTTTAGAGGAGCTTACTAAAAAAGGTGTAGAACTTTTATATGTAACTTTACACGTTGGATTAGGTACTTTTAGACCTGTTATGGAAAAAGATATTACTAAACATAATATGCATAGTGAAGAATATGAAATAACTGAAGAAGTAGCTATGAAATTAAATAAAGCTAAAGAAGAGGGGCGCAATATCTATGCAGTTGGTACAACATCTACTAGAACTTTAGAAGCTAATATAACTAAATATGGGCTTTTTAAAAGTACAAAGGAAAGCACCAATATCTATATTTATCCTGGGTATGAATTTAAAGCTATTAATGGGTTAATAACTAATTTCCATTTGCCCAAAAGTACACTTATTATGCTTGTCAGTGCTTTAGCAGGTACTGATCATATTTTAAATGCTTATAAACACGCTATCGAAAGTGGTTATCGTTTCTTTTCTTTTGGCGATGCAATGTTAATTAAATAGTATCTTAAAAGTCTTGCAAGTTATCCTTATTGTTGTTAAAATAAAATCTAGAAATTGAGGTAGTATATGGGGTCATTTGGTTTTACATGTGTCGATGATATAGTATCTGCATTATGTGAAGAATATGCTATTTTTAATGATGATATAAACTATTATCAAAACTTAGTGATGCCATTTTCTACTTTTAACCTTGATAAAATTTATCGCAAAGCTCGAGGAGTCTTACGCGAGGAAATTAAACAAAGTCTCATAACGGACAATCAGTGGCTCATAAATTTTATTGAAAAAGAAATAAAGGCAAGAAGATCTTCTCTTAAAGCCCTTAAGAATATTGGGGCTTTGTGTAGTAAATGGCACTTACAAATTGAGATTGACATATTTCAAACATTACTTGATAATTCACCTGCTTTTAGTGATACTCTTTCCCAGGTAATGAGTCTTATTAAAAATAAAACAATTTCTGGCATCGAAGATTATGTCGAAAGACCTGTAAGTGATATGCTAATAAGTTATGCAACCCTTAATAATTTACTTGAAGAAGAGCCTGAAGAACAAGAAAAACAAGATGAAACCAGTACTTATGGATATGCTAATAATAGCATAAAAATTTATCTTAAAGAAATGGGCCAAATTCCTCTTTTAACTTTCGAACAAGAAAAAGAGTTGGGCGAAAAAGCTAAGGCGGGGTCTAAGGCTGCTAGAGATGCTTTAGTTGAACATAATCTTCGGCTTGTTGTTAAGATAGCTAAAAGATATTTAGGCCGTGGTCTTCCCTTTGAGGATTTAATTCAAGCCGGTAATGAAGGACTTATTAAAGCGGCAGATAAATTTGATGTTTCGCGTGGCTATAAATTTGTTACTTATGCTACATGGTGGATTGATCAGGCAATCAGTAGAACAATAAAATTGGAAGGTAGAACTATAAGAATACCAGTTCATCAACATGAAATTTATCGTAAAATATGTAAAACTAAAGAAAGGCTTACAATAGAAACGGGAAAGGAAGCATCATGGGAAGATGTAGCTAAGTATTTACATATGCCTATCAAAGAGATAATTGACTTAGTAAAGCAATTTGAAGATACGCTTTCAATTAACTATTTGCTGGGAGACGAAGAAGATTCAGAACTCGGTGACTTTATTGCTGATCCAAATGCTGAAAACCCTGAAAAATCGGTTGTTGCTAAAGCCTTTGTATCTAAAGCTCTAAGATCGTTATCTCCTAAAGAGGAATTAATATTGAGAATGAGGTATGGGATTCAAGATGAAAACAATCCAAATTCAGCTTTTAAAAGTTCTCATACTCTAGAAGAAGTTGGGCAAATTCTTCTTGTTACAAGAGAAAGAATAAGACAAATTGAGAAGAAAGCTTTGCAAAAATTAAACAACAGTGCAAAACTAGACGAAAGTGAGGCTGAAAATAGTATTCCCCCAAAAAAGAATAAAAAGTCCTTACAAGAAGTTTTAGAATGTTCTTCTAAAGAATATCGAATTATAAAGTATTTAATAAAAGAAGGAAACTACAAAGTTTTTTATAAAGTTCATGGGTATGACTTAGAGCAAAAAGGATCTTATGCTTCTTTAGGTGATGAAGAAAAGCGTAAATATCAAAATGCAGTTTTTAGAATTAGACTGAAGCTAGAAAAATATGCTAAAACAGAGGTTAAATCTTTACAGGAAATTCTGAGATTAAATGATGAAGAATATAAATTGGCTCTTTCTTATATGGGAACTTTGAAAAATAAAGAATTATTATATGTTGTCCATGGTGATAATTTAGAAGAAAAATCCAATTCTAATCTTCTAAGCAATAAAAGCAAAAAGGAATATGAGATGTTAATTTCTGATATTCACGCATATGTAAAAAGTCATGGTACGCAAGTATTAAGCGACATATTAAAATGTCCTAGTGAATATTGGGATGATGTTAAAAAATATATTTTGCAAACACCTGAATTTAGTGAGATTTTAGTCCCTATTTTTGGCAGGGAATTATCAGTAGCCATTAATGAAGAAATCGTTAATGATGAAGTAAAACATGTTATTTATAAATTAAAGGATAAGATAACATTTATTAAAAAGTATGCTGGGAAAAGTTTAATGTCTCTTACTAATATTAATGTATTTGCTATTCTAAAAATGGCCCCTATATTATGTTTAGAATCTGAATTAAGCTTATTATTTGGGCCAAATTTGACGTTGCCTGTTAATATTACTGCTTTATTAGAGCTTGGTGAAGAAAAATTTCAAACAATCGTTCATAAAGTCAGATGCAACCTGCAAAAAACGGTAACTTTCCAAGATTTGGTAGGACTAAGTGAGGAAGACATAGATGTAGTAAAGGCTTTTAACAATTTTATAGAGCATAAATTTAAACAAAAAAATATTCTTAGACAAGCCTTTGGCCCAGAACTTCTCGATAAAAAAAGTTCTGATATTGATGTAGCTGCAATTATAAAATCTATAACCCCGCGAATTAGAAAAGCTGCATCTATGAAAAATAAGACTTTATATGATTTAATTGCTACCATAAATAACTCTATCCTAAAACCATCAGATATTATAAAAATAAGAACGTTGCTTTTTGATTCTAAATCATATTCTACTTTAGCACAATTATATGGTAAGGATTTAAATGAATGTACTAATTTAGATGCTTATTTTCATTTAGATGGGCGTGCAATTTATCGTATTTTTGATATTCTTTTAGTAAATATTGCTAATTCTGTAAAAGAGCCTTCCGACTATGATAAATCAATAGATTTTTGTGAAGGTAAATATCTTGCGGAAATACTTGGTATACAAGAAAAAACTACTCAAGAAGTTAACCAATATATAAATGCATGTAATTTTGATGAGGAAACAATTAATTTATTGAAAACTATTCATGGCGATAATTTTGATGAACAATTTAAGAGTTCTAATCCGGTGCTTACAATGAATTCGTTTAGTAAATATATAGAAAGTGTGAAAGAAATGCAAAAATTAGTTAATACTAGTAAACCTGAAACAAAACAAGATGACATAGAAAAAACTACAACTGTGGAAACTGAAAATAGTGCTCCTGTAAATTTAAGGGAGTATAACCTACCATTATTTAGAGAAGCTATAAAAGTAGTTCCTATGGAATATCGTTATATTTTAATGCTTCATTTAGGCTTACAAGAAGAGGGTATAGCATATTGTGTTGATGATTTAAAAATTATCTTTAATCGAACTCAAGAAGAAATTGAACAAGCTTTATTAAGAGGTAAAATATTCTTTGATGAGATCGTATCAGCATATCAAAAAGCTTATGAAAGATCATTTCCAATGGGTGAAATGCAAGATACCCCTAAGAGAATAATGCATAACAATTAAGGCTATCTAAAAGTCATAACTTTACAAACCATTTTAGTTATGTTAGTATTTAGAATAGGATAGAGGTTTGTAGTTATGAAGAAAATGAAATATTTATATGTGATTTTATTTAGCGCATTATTTGCTATAGGGGTTAGTACTGTTAAGGCTGAGGAGTATATTGACTTAAGTAAAGTCGTAGAAAAATTCAATGGATTTGATGTTAAAGTAGATTTCGAAGATTGCGATGTCGAAGATGGCAAAGTAACTGCAAAATATAATAGTGATACAGAAAAAAGCATTACTTTTACTTGCAAATCAAATGGTCAAGCTTTAATTACTTTAAAAGAAGAAGATAATGATCATACTCTTAATTTTACAGAAACAGAGTATACTGATGAAAAACTTGAAGAAGCTTTTTTGGGCGACGAAGAAAAGGACCTAGAATTCGTACTAAAACATAATGCATATACGACAGCTAAATATGATATAATGGATAATTTTTTTGAAGCTTTTTTAAACGAAAGTGGATATTATGATATGGATTTGCCATGTAGTTTCGAGGAAGAAGATTATTTGCTTGAAGCTTCTGTATACACAGTGGGAGAACCAAATGCTTTAAATATTAGATATGGTAAAGTTTTCTTTGAGCCTATAAATGTAAATAGCTTAAAATTAAGTTTTGATAAAGAAAAAATTAAAACTTTTGTTGAAAAAGTTGGCGATAAATATATTAGAAAACTTATGGATATAACTCCGAGTTTAACTTTAAATAATGTTACATCAAACTCTGCTAACTTGAATGTCAATATAGATGCAGAAGTAGACGAAGAATATCAAGCTGGATGTTATTTATTTCGTTCTGATACCCCAAATTTTGATGTTGATTTTAGGCTTGGTGATAATAATTTTATTAATATTTATGTAGACAATTGTTTAGGTGATGTCGTAATAACAGATAATGATTTAACTCCAAACACTACATATTATTATAGAATTTCATTAATAGGAAGTACTAAATTGAGTGATCCTATTGCTGTTACAACGGCAAGTGCAGAACCTGTAACGCCTACTCCTGAAAAGCCAAATCCAAATACCGGAGCTTTTGTACCGGGTGCATTATTAGGACTTTTAGCTATAGGAGGCATTGGCGCTTTAGTATATACTAATCGCAAGAATAAATTTAAAAATTATTAACAAAATGAAGCTATGAAATATAGCTTTATTTTTTTGCTTATTTAATAGACAAAGTCCTGAGCATTTGATAAAATTATTTTGAAAAAGAAGGGACTTTATGAAACTAGAATTTACTTTAATACAAAAATCTAATAAAAATCAAGCTAGACTTGGCAAAGTAAAATATGGGAGTAAAGAATATCCAACACCAATGTTTATGCCCGTGGGAACCAATGCGACAGTTAAAACATTATCTCCTGAGGAAGTAAAAGAAACCGGAACAGGAATATGTCTTGCTAATACCTATCATTTATGGTTAAAACCGGGCGAAGATGTTGTAAAAAAGGCTGGAGGCCTTCATAAATTTATGAATTATGATGGACCTATTTTAACAGACTCGGGCGGATTTCAAGTATTTAGTCTAGCAAATGCTAAAGATATAACCGAAGAGGGGGTAAAATTTAAAAACTTTGAAAATGGCGATACTTTATTTTTAACACCGGAAAAGAGTATCGAAATTCAAAATAAACTTGATAGTGATATAGCTATGAGTTTTGATGAATGTCCTCCGGCTAGTGCTGATCATGATTATATGCAAAAAAGTATTGAAAGAACTATAAGATGGGCTAAAAGGGGAAAAGAAGTTCATAAAAATCCTAATCAAATGTTATTTGGTATTGTTCAAGGCGGTTATTTTGAAGATTTAAGAAAATATAGCGCTCTAAAAACGGTGGAAATTGGTTTTGATGGCTATGCTATTGGAGGCGTTGCTAATGATCATGAGTCTAAAAAGCACGTCTTTGAAGAATTTGCTTTTTCAACTAAGTATTTACCCGAGGATAAACTGCGGTATGCTATGGGAATAGGTGATCCGATTGACTTAATCGAGGGTGTTATGCGAGGTGTTGATCTATTTGATTGTGTATCACCGACTAGACTGGCAAGACATGGTCATGCCTATACAATGACAGGGAAGATTAATCTTAAAAATAGTAAATATAAAGAAGATTTTACCCCTCTTGAACAAGAGTGTGATTGCTATGCTTGTAAGCATTATACTAAAGCTTATATTAAACATTTAATATCCTGTGATGAAACTTTTGGGGCTAGACTTTTATCAATTCATAATATAACATTTTTACATCGCTTAATGGCAAAGATTCGTGAAAATATTAAAAATGATACTTTAGAAGAGTATCGCGATAAATTTATTCAAGATTATTATGGGGGTAGTTATGAAAGCGAATAATTTAATTAGAATTGCCATATGGACGACTTTTATTGCTATAATTTTGATAATTACAATTCCTACAGCATATAAAGTAGTAAGTATAAGCCGGAGCAAAGCAACTTTAATTAATGAAAAGTTAATTACGGAAAAAGCTAAAAAGTGTATTTATGATGGTAATTGTACTTCTAATAAAGTAACACTTAAAACATTATATGATTTAGAATATATAAAGAATAAAATTGTCAATCCCTATGATAAAACATTATATAGTGAAGATAGTTATGTAATTATAACCAAAGAAGGTTCTACTTTTTATCTGAAGTAGAGCCTTCCTTTTTATTTTTGCCAATCATTGACGCTACCATGGTTATAACAATGAGTGCTAAATAATAAAATAGAGACTTAAACCCTAGGTTATTAAAAATAATAAGAGTTAATATTAAACTTATTAGAACAAGAATTATAGCCGTTATAAAACCTGCTACCAAACCTTTTTGATTAGTAGTTTTACCTATTTTATAGCCATAAATACTATATAAGATAATATTAAATACAAGGATTATAAAAGAGGTTATAAAACTTTTAACTCCTATAAGATTTAGAAATCCCATTAAAAAAGAGATGAGTAATTCTAAAAGAATAAAGATACCTATTAATTTTCCATATTTTAAAACTATTTTTATAATAATCACCTAATAAAGAGTATGATATGATTAAAAAAATATGAATTTTACCATAATAATATTGGTGAGATTATGAATTTATATAGTGTCGTTTTTCGGACCTTATTCTTTTATTTTTTTATTACAATAGCATATCGAATGATGGGCAAAAGGGAAGTTGGTCAATTAGGAATTACTGATTTAATAGTATCTATCTTAATAGCTGAATTAGTTGCCATTTCAATTGAAAAAACTGATGAGCCAATGTATCTTGTAATTGTACCAATTTCGATATTAGTTATACTAGAGATAATCCTTGCTTATCTATCATTAAAAAGTCGTAATGCACGTAAGTTTTTTGAGGGTAAGCCCTCTCTCATTATAAGCCAAGGCAAGATTCATTATCATGAAATGATTAAGCAAAGATATTCTTTAGACGATTTGCTTATTGCGTTAAGACAAAAAGAAATTAAAGACATCGGCGATGTTGAATATGCGTTTTTAGAAACTAATGGTAAGTTATCTATCTTTAAGTATAAACCATTTAAAATAAAAAGTAGTTATCCAATGCCACTCATAATTGATGGAACTGTTGAAAAAAATACTTTGAAAAATATCAATAAAACCGAAGAGTGGCTGGAAAAAGTTTTAGAAACAAAAAAATTAAATATTAAAGATGTATTTTATGCATTTTATAAAAGTAAAAAAATTTATATCATTAAAAAAGGTGGGAACTAATCCACCTCTTCAAAACGATATACTTGATCAGCGCTAGGATACTTTGCGGTATCAACTTTTGAAGCAAAGTTATCATAAGGTCTAATCCATATTTTCCCATCGTGATTTGATTGATAAACTACTAATCTGACAGGATTACCTTTTTCATCTACGTTTTCACTATCGTAGCCAATAAAAAGAACTTTATACACATTACCTTTGAAATGGCGATAAGTCTTTCCTTGATTTATTTCTCGCATAAAAAATCACCACTCACATTATAACATTTACTACTTTAAAATGCTATCTTTTTAGTGTATAATTATTCTAGAAAGTAGGGTTGATAGATAATGGTTGCTTTATGTGTTGGTCAAGTTGCATATAACATCGTAGCAGTAAGTAGTGATTTTCCTGTTGAAAATACCAAAAATAAATTTGAAAAAATAGAAGATTGTCCGGGTGGACCTGCTGCAAATATGGCTTATTTATTAGGCAGGTATGGGGTAGATACTTATATTGGTTCAGCGATGGGTGATGATAGTTATGGCAATATTATTAAAAAAGAACTTGATAGAATTGGTGTTCATACTGAGTATATGGAAACCGTTTTTGAAAAGAAAACATCTTCAGCCTTTATTTTAATTGGCCAAAAAAATAATTCGCGTACCGTTTATGATGTAACAAGAGAACCCTTATTTTTAAAGAAGAATGAATTTCAAATAACGCCTGATTTAGTTATTGCCGATGGCTATGATTATGGAGCTAGTTTAGCGGCTTTTAATCGCTTTTCCGATAAAATTACCATTTTAGATGCAGGAATGTATAATAAAGAGATTATGGAATTATGCAAATCCGCAAAATATATTGTTGCTTCTAAAGAATTTGCCGAAGCTGTAAGTGGCACAAGAGCTAATTTTGAAAACCCCCAAAGTTTAGTTACCATTTATTCTCAACTTGTTAACAAATTCCCAGGTAAAATAATTGTCGTAACTTTAGAAGATAAAGGCGCTATGTATATGGACAATAACCAAATTAAAGTTATGCCAGGGTTAAATCTTAAAGCTGTTGATACTTCGGGAGCAGGTGATATATTTCATGCTGCCTTTGGTTATGCTTTATTACAAGGTTATGATATGGAAAAAGCTATTACTTTTGCTAATATAGCAGGAGGACTTACCGTAACGAAAATAGGCACAATAAGTGCTTGCCCTGAACTTAGCGATGTAATGCAATATTTTAATCAAAAATATGGTGCACCAACTGTTGAAGCTTCTCCGGCAGTAGTGCCAGCAACACCAAATCCTGTTCAAGCCCCTCAAGAGCAAGCCGTTCAGCCTCCAGTTCAAGAAATAAATCCTATGCCAAATGTTAATGGGCAAGCTGTAAACCCAGCTCCTGCCGTAACTCCATCAGCACCCAATCCAAATGTAGCTCCTAATACTGGCGATAATCCAGTAAATCCGCCTTTATCATGATAGTAACAAGTAAAACGCCAACTTTAGATTTGCATAATGAAATTGCAAGTATGGTGGAAGTGCTAGTAAATGCGTTTATTAAAGATAATTATTTAATGAAAAATAGGGTTGTTCTTATTATTCATGGAAAAAGTGGCCATATTGTTCGTGATGAAACTCATCGCGTTTTAAAGAACAATAAATATGTTAAAAGTTATCGTCTTGATAACTGGAATTTAGGCCAAACTATTGTTGAGATTGATATTTGATTGACATTTTATGTAAAATGTGTTAACATACTAGTCAATTAGTTAAGGGGGATAAAAAATGGCTCGTGATTATTTAAAAGATTTTAAAAATCATTGTTTAACGTGTGATAAATACGATATTTATTCACCAAAAGATTCTACTTCAAGAGGTTATAGGTGTAAAAGACATATGCGACCTATGGCTATGGATGAACACTGTTCAAGCTATTCATTAGACAGATTAAGAAGTAATGCTACTATTGACGAAGCGGTAAAATGGCGTTTAAAAAAAGGGTATTCTCCATCACCTGATAAAGGTCATTGGTATATAACTAGTACCATCTGTAAAATATTAGGGTATTCTCCTGATTGCGAATATATGCAAGCTTTTGAAATGATGCAATCAACATATATGCGCCAAACTACGGAAGGCATTATCGATCTTCTTAAATATGAAGTATATGGTCCAGAGATAGCCGACGCACTTGAAAAAGCTTATAATGATCCTCACCGTAACCGCGGAGTAGTAAGACTTGCTAAGGAAATTCTTGAACCTGAATATTTAGCTTTGATTTTAAACCTAGTTAAGAGTGAAAACTATGAATGTGCTGTTTTAGCCTATAAGCAAATGGTTGATATGCTCGCCAAAAGATATAATGTCTTTATGGAAGAGATTTTATATGGCGATGATGATTTTTCTCTTTTCGAAGCTGGCCCTACTAGAAAACGTATATGTCTTGACTGCCCAGAATGTCCAGCAGGTGTTAAAAGATAAAGGGAAATATATCTATAAAATGTCTCAATTTGACATTTTTTAACATATGTGGTATAATTTAATTACATGGTGGAATAATATAACTAGACACAATTTTGACAATATTAGAAAACTGTGGTATAATTTAGATAATTAAGGGGGTAAAATATTATGAAAGGTTATGTATTAGATTACGTTAATGAAAACGAATTTAAGAAGTTAGAAAGAGCTTTAAAGAAGTACAACATGATTGCTTTTAAAAAGCTGAACTTTGATTACTATCCTATGATAAGAAGTGGAAAATTTGTTGGTACACTAAAATCACAAAGTAAGAAAAATAAAACAGCTACTTATGAATTAAAATTACCAAGTGATAAATTGTTTACCCAAATTCATGGTGAAGTTAAATTAATTTATACTGTTCATGAAAAAGAAAAAGTTGTTATGCTTGAAACTTTAACTCCAGAAGATATCTTATTAGAGGGTCATAGATCAGAATTAACAACTTATAAAGGCATTATGATTTCTAAAGAAAATGCTTCTAAAGATATGTTTAAAATTGATTTATTAAATATGATGCAAGGAAAGTAGGCTAAAGCCTATTTTTTTATAGCTTTTTCATAATATCCATAGTTCTTAAAGTATAGCCATTTTTTGTGTAAAAGTTAATAGCTTTATCATTATAACCAAAAACACCTAAAATTAAAGCTTTACATCCAACACTCTTAAAATATTGTTCCATTTTCTCTAAGAGCTTTTGGCCTACAAGCCTGCCTCGGTATTCTTTTTTTACTATTAAATCTAATACTCGGCCTCTTTTAGGAGCTTTAAAATCATAAGTATCAGTCTCATAGTTATTAAGAACACCTATAATTGCGCCTATAATTTGACCATTATCTTCGGCTAAAAAGATTTTGCCTTCATATTGTTTATAATCTTGCATTATTTTTAAAAAATATTTTTCTTTATAGTCTTTTCCCACAACATTATATCCCTCTTCATCAATGGAAGCGATATATTCTTGGAGCTCTAATAAAAGATTTTTTAAATCCTCATCATATTTTGGATCATAATCGATTATTTTCATAATATTTTTAATTTCCTTTTCTTATATCAATTAAATGTTTATAAACATCTTTAATATTTTCTTCTGAAATATGTAAATCTTTCAATATACTATAGGCTGTTTCAATATCAATATGAAAAAAACAGTCATCTTTTTCTAGTATTTTTTCAATAATTAATTGGGTTTTAAGTTTTGATAAATCATCTTGATATTCTTGAATTAGTTTTTGATTTATTTTTCTTAATTCATTAATCATCTTTTACCTCCATAATTTATACCCGGAATAGCAGGACTACCAGTTTCAATGTATGCTAATGAGCCTTCATTAAAATCGTATTCTAATTCTTCTTTACTCATTTCTTTAAGAGGCATCCCTGGGGCATAATAAAAGTAGCGAGTCGCAGATTGATCTTCACTTATCCCCAAAGTATTGATAATAAATACGGCACTAGCCATAGAATTTTGCTTATCAACCGGATCTAATTTACTTTTGACAACGACATAAAAGAAATTATTATTTGTCTCATAACCATTAAAGATTATATTTTTTAAAACAAGAATATAGCTAAGGGCATCTATTCCTAAAAGCGAAGCATCATTAACTTTAGAAAGCATAATATCAAGTTTTTCTTCTAAAGATACTTCAATACTATCATGAATACTTTTATATTCTTGAACAAGTCTGGCAAAGCTTACTTCTATATTTTCTTTACCGGCTACTTTTAAAACTAGGGAATGCATTTTGGCTAATATATTTTGATAAAAAGCTTTAGATTTTTCATTATTATTGACACATTCAATACCCTTTGGCGCAAGTCCCATTTTAACTCTAGCCATATCATTTTGTAAAATAGTCTTACATGAGTCTGCCTTTAATAATAAATTATCGATACGATATTCAAGAAAAACATGAGCGTCTCCATAATTTTCTTTATTACTATTACTATAAGTACTTTTAAAAATAATGCCTAATTCAGATAATAAGCGAGCATAAATAATATTAAATTCATAACATACAATTTTAGGATTGTCCGGGGTTATACTACTAATATAAGCCATATCAGAGTGATTTCTTGTTATAGTGCCCTTTTCACCGACCAAGTATTCATCATCATAACTTAAAATTAAACACATTTTAAGATAGATATAAATAGCTTTTTCAAGTAGTGAAAGATTGTCAGGCATATCTTTTGTTATGGCATCTTTTAATGAGGGATTAATATTTACTTGGGTATGTAAAACATCTGTTGGTTGATTAAATCTATTTAATGCTTGAATATCAATAACCTCAGAATAAGATAAATTCATAAATCTTCTTTTAAATTTGGCATCTAATTCATATTTTGTTATGATTTCTTCTTCCTTTATAAAACTAACTAGAGCATAAATAAATTTTTCTTTAGGGATATTAAATATTGTTGAATCACTACTATTTATAACATTATTATAAAGGTTATCATCTAAAAAGAGAAAATCAAGAAAGAAGCGGGCCGGTATTTCATATTTATTATTATCAATCGTTATACAAAAGACATCATTATTATATTTGCGAAGTAATGCTCTAGGAGATACCATATCTTTTAATGTCATATATTTATCTTGATAAGCGTCGGATAGATAGCCTTTTTTGAAAGTTTCTTCAATGGCTTTAATTAAAATAAGTCTATTATAGGATAAATATTGTAAATCATTTAAACATATATAAAAACTTGAATATTTTTCCTCGAAAAAAGACTTTGTATAAGCAAATAGGTCATCGTTTGTAAAAATACTTTGAATTAATGCTACACTGATAAAACGACCCTCAATAGATAGAGAAGGGCCTTTTTTAAAATTTTGATATTCTTCTTCATTTACAATAAATTTTGGCTTTTGCTCCAGCTTTTGCTCCATGGAAAACTCCTAATTATTATACGTATTATTATGCTTTTTTAACTCTATTATAAGTATAACACATATTTTGCTTTGGCAAAATGCCGATTTACAGCTTGAGTTTTAATCAGTAAATTGTTGCATAAAAAAATGACTTCTTTTAAGTTGATTAAACTTATCAAAGCCATTGAAAAAATTCTTTAGAAAAATGGTATAAGAATTCTAGTTAATAAAATAATATATAATTTTTATTTATTATAAACCACGTGTTCTTGTAGTTCCTTTTGCACTTGACGGATCACTTTTTGAATAGTCAATTTTACTATGCTCTAATTGGTGGGAAGCCATTTCCATTAAGCAATCATGACAGTTATAATAAAAATACTTACATCTATCTTTATCTAAAGTAGGTCTGCTTCCATCCATGCATAAATTTAAAGATTCCCATAACTCTACTGCTTCTCCTGGTGTTAATTTGCCTTTTGCATGAATTTGAGCCACTTGCTCTGGAGTAATAGAACTATGAAATTCTTTAATTTTTTTATTGACAATATAAAATTCACATAATCCCTTTAAAGCAACTATTTGTCCTTTGCTTCCTCTTGTTATAATAGCCCAATCTATCATGTAATCATCTACTTCATTTAAATACATTAAAAAGAAATTTCGATATTCCTTATAATTTTTAAATATGTAGACTTCGTTTGGCTGACTATCTTGAATATTCATTGTTAATTTTTCTTCTTTTGGTTCAACTGGTATATGCTCTACCGTAACTATTTTACTCAAAAAAAGGTATAACCAAGTTTTAAAATCTAATCTTACCGTTTCTGTTTTTGCACTCATTATTCTTCTTAACTCCCCTTACTTAAAAATTTTTTTATTTAAAAACTCGAGCAATAATAGTTCGAGTTCATTTTCAAGTGGTGCAGGTAAAGGGACTTGAACCCCCACGGATTACTCCATTAGATCCTAAGTCTAACGCGTCTGCCAATTCCGCCATACCTGCATTTAATGGTGGACCTCATAGGACTCGAACCTATGACCATTCGGTTATGAGCCGAGTGCTCTAACCAACTGAGCTAGAGGTCCAATACCAATTAAGTATATCATAAGAATTTTGGGTTGTAAAGCTAAATTAGCCTAAATTATTCGCTAAGTTCAGGGTATTTTTGTAAGTAGAAATTACATAAACTACTATATATGGCATTAGCATAAGCTATTTGGCCTGCACCTGTTAAATGAAGCCCATCAGGAGCAAAATATTCAGGGTGGCCTGATGAAATTTTCTCCCAATCAATTATATGTAAATTGGAAATTTGTTCGCCTAAATTTCTAAGACTAGTATTAATATTAACTTGATAATCATTAGTAACAGTAAGCCAGAAAACTTCTCGACCATCTACCATATCAATAACAGCTTTTTTATAATCATCATTATAGTAACTATTGGCACCTAAATTGATGATAATTGGATCACCTAGAGTACCACTATACTTTAAGTTAGTAATAATATCATATGCATGAATTATTTGTCTTGATACTTTTCCATCAAAATAGCCATTAGGAAATGTAGCATAAAGACTATTTACAGCCCCTAACATAACAGAATCACCAATGCCAGTTACGTGTAAGCCTTGAACATAAGTAGCAATACTTGTCCCGGGCTCAGGTATAGTTGGTATGGGTGCGGGTGGGATAGAAGGGGTAGTATTATTTGGTTCAGGCTCCGGCTCGGGTTTCGGTTCTGGCTCAGGTTTCACTTCGATATTTTTTTCAATAATTTGTACAGCATTTTGAACAAAATAAAGCTTTTGCTTTTCTTTAGGAGTTTGCTTAAAAGCAACTACTATAAAAATAATTAAAGAAAGGATAACAATAAACATAATTGTCAAATTATAAATAAGTATTTTTTTCTTTTTCCTAATATAAAATTTCATGTTTAACTCCTTTCCTACTTTAACAATTATATCACTATTACTAGTCAAATTCATTTTAAATTGATATACTGAACTAGTATTATTATAGTAGTGAGGTAAATATGAATGATGACATTGTAAAAAATATAGCAAATGAACTAGGTGTAAAAAATACTCAAGTAACCGCAGTTCTTAAGCTTTTAAGCGATGGAAATACCATTCCTTTTATTGCTAGATATCGTAAAGAAGCCACAGGAGCTCTTGATGAAACGCAAATATTTAGAATTAATGAAGTATATGAATATGAAGTTAATTTATTAAAAAGAAAAGAAGATGTTATAAGATTAATTGATGAAAAAGGTCTTCTTACTCCAGAAATTAAAAATAATATTATGGCTTGTCAAAAATTAGTGGAAGTAGAAGATATCTATCGACCTTATAAAGAAAAAAAGAAAACTAAAGCAACAGAAGCAATTGCTGTAGGTCTTGAGGGTCTTGCTAAAATGATTATGGCTTTTCCTATGACAGGTTCCCTAGAGAGTATGGCGGTCAAGTTTGTAAGTGAGAAAGTTAAAGATACCACATATGCTTTAGAGGGAGCAGGCTATATCATCGCGGAATATATAAGTGATAATGCCTATTATAGAAAGCTCATTAGAAGTTATTTATACAAAAATGGTAGCTTAGTTTGTAAAAAGAAAAAAGATGCCCGTGATGAAAAGAAAACTTATGAAATGTATTATGATTACACGGAAAAAATAAAAGAGATAAAACCCCATAGAGTTTTAGCTATAAATAGGGCAGAAAAGGAGAATGTAATAAATGTTTCTATATCCGTTAATGATAAAGAAGTTCTAGCTATCTTAAAAGAAAAAGTTATTAAAAATAAAACTAGTTTTGTTTGCTCTTTTGTTGAAAGCGCTATTGAAGATAGTTATAAAAGACTTATTTTCCCAAGTGTCCAAAGAGAATTAAGAACTGATTTAACAGAAAAAGCTGAACAAGTTGCGATTGATAATTTCGGCAAGAATTTAGAAAATTTACTTTTAACTCCCCCGATGAAAGATAAAACAGTTTTAGGCTTTGATCCGGCTTTTCGCACAGGCTGTAAATTAGCGGTTATAAATCCTGTTGGGAAAGTTTTACATATTGATGTTATTTATCCCCATGAACCGCTTAATAAATATGAAGAAGCTGTTACAAAAGTAATTGATATTATAAATAAATATAAAGTTGATATAGTTGCTATTGGTAATGGGACTGCTTCAAGAGAAAGTGAAAATTTTATAGCGGATGTTATTAAAAGACTTGATCATAAAGTTTCTTATATTATAGTCAGTGAAGCAGGAGCAAGTGTGTATAGTGCCTCAAAACTTGCAATTGAGGAATTTCCTAATTTACATGTTGAACAAAGAAGTGCCGTATCAATAGGAAGAAGATTACAAGATCCTCTTTCTGAGCTTGTTAAGATTACTCCTGAAAGTATTGGTGTTGGTTTATATCAACATGATGTAAGTAGTAAAGAGCTTTCCAAAACTCTAGATTTTGTTGTAAGTAAATCGGTTAATAGTGTTGGTGTTAATGTTAACACAGCCTCTTTTTCTTTACTTAAATATATATCAGGAATAACAAAAAAGAATATTGAAAAAATAATAGCTTATCGAGAACAAAAGGGAAGAATTAATTCACGCGAGGAAATGAAAAAAGCTAAGCTTTTAAGTGATAAAGTATTTGAACAAGCAATCGGTTTTATGCGCGTTGTCGAAGGATCTAATCCTTTAGATAGAACGGATATCCACCCAGAAAGTTATGCTATTGCAGAAAAGTTATTAACAAATTTAGAAATGAGTTCTAAAGATATAGGCTCAAAAGAATTACTTGCTAAATTAGAGAAGTTAGATGTTAATAGTTTAGCTCAAGAATTAAATAGTGATGTATATACTATTGAAGATATTATTAAGTCTTTGCAAAAGCCTAATAGAGATCCAAGAGATGATATGCCTAAACCAGTATTAAAAAGTGATGTTTTAGATATTAAAGATTTGCAAGTTAATATGAAATTACAAGGTACAGTAAGAAATGTAGTAGATTTTGGCGCTTTTGTTGACATAGGTCTTCATAATGATGGCTTAATTCATATATCTAAAATGACTGATAAGTACATAAAACATCCTAGTGAAGTTGTAAGTGTGGGCGATATAGTAGATGTGTATGTAATTGATATTAACCTTGATAAAGAAAAGGTATCATTATCTTTGCTTAACCCTTTGCTAGACTAAAACTTCTAAAACTTCACGTCAATTGACATACAAGATTAGGGATAATCTTGTTTTTTTTTTTTTTTTTTTTTTTGAGACAATGATAAAAATAAAGGGTATAAAAAGTGTCAATTTACATGGAGGTAAAAATGAAGAAGAAAATAGAAATAATAAGTATATTATTGGTAATAGTTTTAGTAGTTATTTTGGCAATATTATTAACAAATAAAAAGAAAAATGAACCATTAGATATTGCAACGGAAGATAGTGGTATAGCATTTTATTATCAAAATGATAGTGGAGGCTATACTAAACAAAGTTCAAATAAATGGGGAAATGATTATATTTTAAATGTGAAATCCAGTAAATGTAATAATGTGAATAATCCAGCAAATATTATAAAATGGGATTCAATAAATAATACAGTTATTATGAATACAACTATAGAAGCAAATTGTACATTATACTTTGATAAGAAAAAATCTGTATTTGATAAGTGTTCTAATAAAACAAATTTAGTTAATTGCATAAAAAGTATTACAAATACCGAAACTCCTGATGGCGATGGGTCATTAATGTATCACACTTCTACTTTATCAGATAGTGCTGCAGATAATGGCTATAGATATTCAGGAAATAATCCAAATAATTTTATATGTTTTGGCCCTGGTAGCGAAAGTTATAATAATGGCAAATCAACAACATGTCCTGATGGCAATTTATACCGCATAATAGGGTATATACCGGTATACTTATCTACTGGAACAAGTACAAGTTTAATTAAAGTAATAAAATCGGAATATGCTACTCATGATGATTTAGGAATATCATCAGAAGGCACGCCATATATTCGAGAAACATATACATGGTTAAAAAGAGTAAAAGAATTACCAAAAGATGGTTTCTATTGGAATGATGATGCAGAAAGCAAAAATGCTAATGTGTGGGATAGTAGTTCATTATATAAAGCATTAAACACAAATAGTAATAGCTTTTTAAAAAATTTAAATAGTTGGGCAGATAAAATAGAAGAAGTACAATGGAATGTCGGAGGTAGTTATAGTGGTGAACTTGAAAAACCAAAAGTAGTTTATGAAGAGGAACGGAGTACCGAAGAAGGATTTGGAGCAAGCAAAAAAGTTAAAGCTAAAATAGGCCTAATGTATCCATCAGACTATGGCTTTGCTAGTGAACAAAAAAGTTGGAAATACGAGTTATTTTGGTATGATGATAGTGCCTATAACTACAATGGTGAAAATAACCAAAACCGCGAAAATAATTGGTTATATAACGCTGTAAATGAATGGACCATTTTACGCTATTCAGACTACTATGCCGGTGTGTTTGCTGTCTATGGACAAGGTACAGCGGACAGCGGCTCTAACGTTGACAGCACGTATAGTGTCCGTCCTGCGTTTTATCTAAAATCTAGTGTAACCTTAAGTGGCGGCAATGGAATTGATGGAAGTAGTAATCATCCATACAAAGTAAGTTGAACAAAATTATTTTAAACTAATAAAAGCTAGTTTTAATACAATTA
>CANQIK010000015.1 GCA_947624085.1 uncultured Bacilli bacterium | reverse complement strand
TTTTTTTTTTTTTTTTGAGACAATGATAAAAATAAAGGGTATAAAAAGTGTCAATTTACAGGAGCTAAAGATGAAGAAGAGAATAGAAATAATAAGTATATTGTTGGTAGTAGTTATATCAACAATTTCAGTAATATTATTAACAAATAAAATAAGAAATAGAGAAGTAAATGCAATAAATAATGATATGGGAATTGCTATTATGTTACAAAATGAAAATGGTACATATGATGAGTTAAGTGATAATGAATGGCCTACAACAGGATATCAATTTGATGTTTTAAAAATCAAATGTAAAAATAATAGTAGTGTAAGATGGGATGAAAGTACCAATTCAGCAATAATGCAAGCGTCTGAGGCAGAAAGTTGTAGAATATATTTTGATAAAGAAATACAGGTATTTATTTTTGAATTTAAAGGTCAAGAGCAAGTATTTACCGCTCCTAAAACTGGAGTATATAAAATAGAACTTTGGGGAGCAAGTGGTGGCGATGTAGATATTTATCAAGGAGGAAGAGGCGGATATACTGAGGGAATAATTAGTTTGCAAGCTAATGATAAATTATATATTTATGTAGGAGGACAAGGTTCAAATACAGTAGCAGGTGGATATAACGGTGGTGGAGATTTGTCTGATATTTATCAACCAAAATATGGAGGCTCATCAGGCGGAGGAGCAACTGATGTAAGATTAACAGGTGGTGAATGGAATAATTTTGAAGGATTAAAATCAAGAACAATGGTAGCAGCTGGAGGTGGTGGGGCAAACAATAGAAATCGAGTAGATACAGTACAGTATTGGTATGGTGCTGGAAATGGGGGATATGGTGGAGGCTTAACTGGAGGCAAAGGAGAGTCAATTAATCACACAAACCCAGAAACTGAGCTGGCTTATGGTTGGTCGGATTCATATGGCGGTTCGCAAACAAAAGGCGGACTATATCATTGGAATAAAGGTAATAATGACAAAAGTTCTAATGATTTATATGTTAAATTTGGTTATTCAATTTCTGGCCAATCAACTGGGGGAGGTGGATATTATGCTGGTGCCTCAGGAAGTCATTCAGGAGCAGGTGGTGGTTCATCATATATCTCAGGTCATGTAGGCTGTGTTGCAATTAAAGAAGACTCTATTGAAGATAATGTGCAACCAAAGGCGGGATGCACAGAAGAAACAAAAAATATTGAATGTTCAAAACATTATTCAAATAAAATATTCACAGAAACAATTATGAAAGCCGGTAATGAACTCATGCCCACTCATGATGGAAATAATTTGATGTTAGGCAATACAGGAAATGGGTATGCTAAAATAACATTAATAAGAGAATAAATTATGGCAAAATAAAAACCTCAATATTGAGGCTTCTATATACTATTTATTCCCTTTAAGTGCAACAGAAAAATAAGCTAAAGTTGCCCCAAGTAAAATAAAAAATCCATATAATGTATTTTCAGAGTGTAATGCTGGTACAAAGAAATACAAAAGTAAAAATATAACGCCAAAAATAGCTGTCAATATTGCATTACTAAATTTCTTCATGTTAATCTCTCTTCTTTTTCTAAACAAATTGTAGCATTGCTAGACCTATTAAGTCAATTATTTTAAATTTAGAATAATTATCTTTATTAATATTACTTGCATTTTAAAATATAATCATTTATAATGATAGCAATTGAAGTCAAGAGAAATTTACAACTTCTCATTTCAAATCGTAGTTGGCGTTAACAATAAAGTGTATGAAGTCTCATAAAGTAAGGTGGTACCGCGAGAATTACTCGTCCTTATAAGCTATGAGGCTTTTATTTTTTGAAAGGAGTTTAAAATGACACTATATGAAGAACTAAAGTGGCGGGGTTTAATTCAAGATATTAGTAGCCCAGAATTAATTGATAAGTTAAATGAAGGAGGTCTTACTTTTTACATCGGAACTGACCCTACAGCAGATTCAATGCATATTGGGCATTATTCATCATTTTTAATAAGTAAAAGATTAGCTAAACATGGTCATCGTCCGCTTTTATTAATTGGTGGGGCAACAGGCTTAATTGGCGATCCTAAACCTGATAGTGAAAGACCAATGATAACTTATGAAGAAGTAGCTCATAATATTGAAGGGCTTACTAAACAAGCTAAAGAAATATTTGGCTTTGAAGTTGTCAATAATTATGATTGGACGAAAGATATTAATATCTTAGATTTCTTAAGAGATTATGGTAAATATTTTAACATTAATTATATGCTTGCTAAAGATAAAGTAAAATCAAGACTTGAAACCGGTATTACCTATGCCGAATTTTCTTATATGATTTTACAAGCTTTAGATTTCTTACATTTATATGAAAATTACGGTTGTACTTTACAAGTAGCAGGTTCTGACCAATGGGGTAATATAACTTCGGGAATTGAGCTAATTCGTAAAAAACTTGATAAAGAAGCCTACGGGATGGTTATGCCTTTAGTAACCGATTCAAACGGCAAAAAATTTGGTAAAACAGAAGGTAATGCTTTATGGCTTGATAAAAATAAAACTTCAAGTTTTGATTTATATCAATATTTTATTAATCTTGAAGATTCAATGATTATCTCTTATTTAAAAATGCTTACCTTCTTAACTCCGGAAGAAATAGATAATATTGAAAAAGAACATTTCAATGCTCCCGAGAAAAGAATTGCTCAAAAAGCTTTAGCAAAAGCCATAATCACAGATTTACACGGGGCTGAGGAATATGAAAAAGCTGCTACTCAAGCTGAAAAATTATTTTCGGGAGATGTCCTTAATTTAAGTGCCGATTTTCTTATAACCCAATTTAAAGATGTCCCTCATTTTCCTATAGAACTTGGCTTAAATATTGTAGATACATTAGTAAATGCCAAGATATGTTCTTCGAAAAGAGAAGCTAGAGAAATGGTTTTAGGTAATGCCATTACAATAAATGGCACAAAAGAAACTAACTTAGAAAAAATAATAAATAAAGAAGATTTAATCGAGGGTAAAGTATTATTAATTAAAAAGGGTAAGAAAAATTATTTTTTAGGAACAATTAAATAGGCTATTAGATTAAACTACTTCCATTACTTTTCATATCTTAAATTGAAAGGTTGAGATATATGAACTATGCTAATAATAGATATAGATATCCTATGAATAATTATGGCGATAATCGCTTTATTGTTCCTTTCCTTTTAGGAGGCCTTGCCGGAGGTGCAGCTGTAGGTTTAACAAGACCAAGACCAATATATAACGTTGCTCCACAAAATCCAGGCTATCCTCAAGGATTTAATCCAGCATATCCATATGGAAATTATTCTTATTCATATTACTATCCGATGTGGTAGCTAAAGAAAGAATAAGCCCAAGATAAAGAAAGTAGAAAAGCATACTACTTCCGCCATAAGATAAAAAAGGAAGCGTAATGCCAATAATAGGGACAAGCCCAATATTCATAAGAATATTAATAAGTACTTGAATTCCAAACATGAGATTAAAGCTAACTAATAAATAGTTAGTTTTTTTATGATGATTTTTTCTTAAGATATTATTGATATATAAAATAAATAAAGCATATAAAATGATAATTATAAGTCCTAAAATAAAGCCAAAATTACCAATTGAAAAAGCAAAAATAAAGTCTGTTGCTCCTTCGGGGATATATAAACTTATATTATTAAAACCATTTCTTATAAAAGGGACCGAAAAGATAGATATTAATGCCAAATCTAGTTGATAATTATTAGTCCTAAAATTAATAAACCGATCTACACGATAGAAAAATGAAGTTCCCATAATTTTGATTAATAAATCCTGATTAAATATATATAGATAAATAAAACCGGTGATTAAAAAAGCTCCTAATAAGAAAAAGAAAAAATAATAAAACCATTTTAACTTAAGAAAGAAAAGCATTATAATAAAGGTTAATAAATAAAAAATAACTGCTCCCGTATCAGGTTCTAAAAATACTAATATTGAAGGAATTAATGTATAAAAAGTCATCTTAATAAGTTTAATAATCTTTTTATCTTTACTACATAAGACTTTAATTAAAACTAGAGTTAAAGCTAATTTCATAAATTCACTAGGCTGAAAGTTAATGGGTCCTATACTAATCCATGCTCTAATATTATTAATAGAACTGCCAAATAATAAAAGATATAAAAGTAAGACATTTAAGACATAATAAAATAATTTAGCATATTTAAAGATATGATTAACATTTCTTTTACTAAAGAAAATCATCGTAATAAAGCCTACAATATACCAAATAATTTGTTTAATATAATAATATTTATATAATTCATTTAAGTATTTAGCATTATATAAATTAGCAATACTTATAATAAAAAATACCAATATATATAAATAGATTCGCTTATCCTTTAATCTAGTCATATTATTAGTATGTTAATTTTATTAATAAAGATAATATTAATCCGTTTTCTATGTGACAATATTTATCTTTTTCTCATATACTTTAGTAGGTGATAATAATGAATAATTTACCAAAAGTAACGGCTTTTGAAATTAAAGAAAAATTAAATAATTCCCAAGAAAGATTTTATGGTAGTAGTAATACGATAGAAAATGAAAAACCTCGTAATATTATTTCTAAAATAAATAGTATTTTTTCCGATAGTAATTATGTATATAAAAGTAGAGCTCGGATAACTCTAAAAGATGATATTCTTGAAGAAACAATAATTGGTAGAACAAAAGATGAACTTTTAACAATGCGGGGAAGTAAAATTAGAATTGATGATATCGTTGATATTGCTAAGATTTAATAGACTTTAAAATGCCATTTTGATACAATAAAAACAGATGGGAATAAATAAGATGGATTTTAGTAATTTAGTTATATTAGTAACAGGAGCATCTTCTGATTTAGGTAGTAATTTAATTAAGATATTAAAATATAATAATGCTACCGTCATAGGAACATATCATAATGGCAAACCTACTGTTAATATCGATTTAGTAAAATGTGATATTACTAAAGAAGATGATGTAAAAAATTTATATGAATATTTACAAAAGCAATATAATGGAATTGATGTTCTTATTAATTTAGCAGCCCTAGCCAAAGATGAATTTTTCTTAGATAAATCTGCTGATAGTTTCATGGATGTTTTGAAGACCAATGTCCTTGGAACCTTTTTGCTGTGTAAGTATTTTGCTCTTTATAATGGTAAGGGCACGATAATTAATATGTCATCGTTAGATGCTAGTGAAAGTTATAATGAATATAATATGGATTATGCAGCTTCGAAAAGTGCCGTTGAATGTTTAACTAAGAACCTAGCAAGAAATTTAAAAAATATTAAGGTATGTGCTTTAGCTCCTGGGTGGATTGATACGGCAAATGTTCGCAATTGTGATCCGAAATATATAGCTAGCGAACTTGAAAAATATGAACAGCCAAGATTACTTACTAAAGATGAGGTAGCCCTTAAAATAATTGAAATAATAGTAAATAATGATGATTATATATCAGGAGATATAATTCATATGAAGGAGGTATTATAGATGGATAAGATTGATATTGATAAGAAAGCTTTTGAACTTGTTATTAAAGAAGAAATGGCTTTAAAAGATATTTATAACAAAATCGAAAATTTGGCTTTTGTAAATAGTGCTAAAGTATTAACCGCTATGCAAAAAGAAAATATTATGGAAACGGATTTACTTGGTACAACAGGCTATGGGTATAACGATCTTGGCCGAGATAAAATTGAAAGGGTTTTTGCTCGGGTTTTAGGCGCTGAAGATGCTTTAGTACGCTGTCAAATTATATCAGGAACTCATGCTTTAACAACCGCTTTATTTGGTATTTTAAGACCGGGTGATACGATGCTTTGTATAACTGGTACCCCTTATGATACTATTCATGAGGTAATAGGCATTAAAGATAATAATAGTTCTTTACAAAGCTTTGGAGTTTATTATGAACAAATCGAATTATTAAATGATGATTTTGATTATAGCTTGATAAAAGCTTCTTTAGAAGATCGTAAAGTTAAAATGGTCTATATTCAACGAAGTAGGGGGTATTCCGATCGTAAGAGTATAACAATTGATAAAGTTAAAGAAGTATGTGATTTTATTAAAAAGATCGATCAAGATGTTATTATTATGGTCGATAATTGTTATACAGAATTTGTTGAGAATTTAACACCTGTTGAAGTAGGAGCGGATTTAATTGCCGGTTCTTTAATTAAAAATTTAGGTGGAGGTATTGCACCAAATGGGGGATATATCGCTGGACGTAAAGATTTAGTTGCCTTGGCAGCCGAAAGATTAAATGTGCCAGGTCAAGGTAAAGAGGTTGGCCCTTCCGGAGATTTTAATCGCCATGTTTTAATGGGCTTATATATGGCTCCTAATGCTGTAGCCTCTAGTGTTAAGATGGCAATATTAACAAGTAAAGTGTTAGAAAGACTTGGCTATGATGTAGATCCTAAATATGATGAAGTAAGAGCAGATATTGTGCAAACAATTAAATTTGGTAATGAACAAGATTTGCTTTCTTATGTCAGAGGCATTCAAAAAGCTAGTGCTATAGATTCATCAGCAACTGTAATGCCTACGGATATGCCAGGTTATGATGATAAAATTATTATGGCATCAGGTTCATTTACCCAAGGTTCTTCTATTGAACTATCATGTGATGGCCCTATAAGAATGCCATATATTGCTTATCAACAAGGTTCCCTTACTTATGAATATGGAAGACTTGCCTTAATGCTAGCAATTGGTAAATTAATTTGAACTACTTGAAAAAAACAGAATATGTTCCTTAAAACTAAATAAAAAATACATTAGATAATTTGACTAATGTATTTTTTTAGCATTACAGCATCTTTACCAAATATAATTTTGAGTTGATTGTCAATTTCGACAATTCCTTTAGCACCCAGTTTTTGAATGCCGTCTTTATCAACTATTGAAATATCCTTTAAAATTACTTTAAATCTACTCATATTACATTCGGCATTAATAATGTTGTCTTTTCCTCCTAAATAAGTTACTAACTTGTTAGCTTCAATATTAAAATCTTTTCTATTGAGCTTTACTACTACAAGTGTAATTATTAAAAGGACTACTGCAATTACTACATATGTAATGATTTGCTCCCATTCCATTCTAATCACCTATATTCATTATACTATAAAAACCTAAAAAATTATAGCACATTTAAATTTAAGTATCATAAATTATAATGAAAGCACAAAGAAAGGGTGAATAAAATGAACAATAACACAAACGGATCCGGAAACTGCATTAATGAAATTTTATCAGTTATCCTAGTGCTTCAAGAAAATGCTTGCCCAGATAATTGTTTAGATTCTTGCGATAGACCTATGCTTGGTGGTGGACCTAGCTGTCTAATTTGCAACACAAGACCAGTAATGCTTTATACTTGTGGAGGCAATGGCGTTCCTTGGAGTATGCCAACATCAAAAGATGTCCAAACAAATTGTGAAGGACAAGCATCAGGAGCAAACTGTTCAACAGTATTTAGAGTTGAAAAAATCGAAGGCAACTGTTGTACATTTAGAGTCTTAGAGGAAAATACTGATACATCTTCATTAAATCCATATGTTTCTACTAACTCATTCTTCACAATGGATTGCGGTTGTCTATGTGCAATAAGATGTTTAAATGATTGTTATGTAGACTGTGTTTGTTAATTTAAAACCTCTTTGAATAGAGGTTTTTATTATGCCATAATTTATAATTTACTTTTAGTAGGTACATGGTATAATCTTAATTATGAAGAAAGCTAACGATAAAAAAATAATTATAGGGGTTATTATTATCCTTCTTATCATACTAATGATTATTTTATTTACAAATTCTTATAATAAGAAAACTAAAGATAAAACATTTAATGAGAAACTAGATACTGTAAAACAAATAGATATCATTATAACAGCACCATATGATACTAATGCTACTATGAAAAGTAGTAAAACTATAACTTCTAAAGATGAAATAAAAGAAATCATAGCATTTTTTAAAGATATTAGTATTACTGATAATATAGCTAATAATATATCTCAAGATGATAAATTTCATTATACCTTACTTTTAGAAAATGAAAATAATCAAGATAATTTAAATATTTATTTTAATGATGATTCTATATCTGTTAATGGCTTTATAGCAAATATGGATGAAGCTAATATTGATAATATGAATGAGTACGTTGAAAATAACATAAAAGGCTATGGAACTTTAACTTGTCAATCAGAAACCATAGACAATACAGTTGTTGAAAAATATTATTTTCAAGATAGTAAAATTTATCACTATAGCAAAAGTCAAACATATATACCAGATGATATAACGCAAATTGATAATAGTATTGCCAAATATAATACTTATAAAGGCGTAACTGCCATGGGTAATAAACTAGGTGAAAAAAAGTATTCATATTTAATAGATATAGATCTTACGCAAATAAGCGATAATAATTATAAAACTATAACAAGCCAAAGTAAGGAAGAACTTATGAATAAAACAAAAGAACAAATCACTAAGGAAACAACAAAAATGAATTGTGATTTCATTTTCTTAAAATAGTATAAAACTTCACGTCAATTGACACACAAGATTAGGAATAATCTTGTTTTTTTTTTTTTTTTTTTGAGACAATGATAAAAATAAAGGGTATAAAAAGTGTCAATTTACATGGAGGAAAGATGAAAAAGAAAGTAGGAATAATAAGTGCATTATTGGTAATAGTTATAGTAATAATTTTGGCAATATTATTAACAAATAAAAAGGAAAATAAACCATTAAATTTTACAACAAGTGATAGTAGCATAGCATATTATTATCAAAATGGCAGTGGTTATACACAAGGGAGTTCAACTGCATGGTCTACAGGAGAATATGTTTTAGATATTGAAGATAGCAAATGCAATGGCAATACTAATCCCGAAGATATAATCGATTGGAACCCAAGTAGTAATGGTGTATTATTAAAGGCTAATGAAAATGTTAATTGTACTCTATATTTTGATATTAAGCCAGCTCAAGAAAAATTTTTTGAAAAGTTAATAGGACAAAGTGGAAATGGAGAATTACTATATCATAATTCATTATTAGAAAATGGAGCAAATGACCATGGCTATAGATATTCTGGAGATAATCCAAATAACTTCATATGCTTTGGATCGGGTAGTGAAAGCTATAATAATGGAGGAACAACATGCCCTAATGAAAATTTATATCGTATAATAGGCTATGTGCCAGTAGAATTATCAAATGGAACAAAAACAAAATTAATCAAAGTAATCAAATCTGAATATGCCACGCATGATGATTTAGGAATATCGTCTAATGGTACCCCATCGAGTAGCGCAACCTATAAAGATTTAAAAAGAGTAAAGGAATTACCCATAGATGGTTTTTATTGGGATGATAACAATAACAATATATGGGGCAGTAGTTCATTATACGAAGCATTAAATGATAATAGCTCAGGTTATTTATATAACCTAAATAGTTGGGCAAATAAAATAGAAGAAGTAGAATGGAATGTTGGAGGAAATCCTAATGATGAATTACCAAAAGCCAAAGAAGTATATGATGATGAATGGAGCAGCACATATGGCGCACAAACAAAAGTGCCAGCAAAAATAGGGCTAATGTATGCCTCAGATTACGGCTTTGCTAGTGAACCAAAAAGCTGGGAATATAGGCTTTATAAATATAATAATAGTAAAGATACTGAACAAGATGAAAATAACCAAAACCGTGAAAATAATTGGTTATTTAATGGAGTAAATGAATGGACTATTTCGCGCTATTCGAACCGCACTGGCTATGCGTTCAATGTCTACTACTATGGGTATGTGGACGACCGCGGCGTTGGCCGCGCGGGTGGTGTGCGCCCGGTCTTTTATCTAAACTCTAGTGTAACCTTAAGTGATGGTAATGGAATTGATGGTAGTGTAGGTAAACCATACAAAGTAAGTTGAGTAAAATATTAAGATAAACATTCATACTGTCAATTATCTTTCGTTCCTAAAGTATATTTGATATAATAAAAATAGTCAAAATACTGGAGGTAATATGAATTTTCTCGATAATTTAAATGAAGAACAATATGAAGCTACAACTCATGCTGAAGGACCTTGTTTAGTAATTGCAGGAGCAGGCTCTGGCAAAACTAAAGTTCTTACTACTAGAATTGCTAACTTAATTGCTAATGGTGTTAAATCAAGTAATATTTTAGCAATAACCTTTACTAATAAAGCTGCTACAGAAATGCGTTTAAGAGTTGAAAATCTAATTGGCACTCATTATGCATTTGTAGGTACTTTTCATTCTTTTGGGTTGCGAATTATTAAAGAAAATTTAGAAGCCTTAGGAATGACCCGTAATTTTACGATAATAGATACCGAAGATGTAACTTCCATAATTAAAAAAGTTCTTAAAGATAAAGGTTTAGATCCTAAAGAATATAGTCCTGCCTTTATAAGAACCAAGATATCTTTTATAAAAAATAATATGTTATCTGACTCGCAAATAGATAGATTTTTCTTGACCGAACCCGAAGAAATTGCGGCAGAGGTTTATCATAAGTATGAAAAAATATTAAAAAGAAATAATACTGTTGATTTTGATGATTTACTAAAAAAACCAGTAGAACTTTTTACTAATAATCCAGATATCTTAGAAAAGTATCAAGAAAAATATCAATATATTTTAATAGATGAGTATCAAGATACTAATGATGTTCAATATAAATTAGTTAAATTACTTGCTAAAAAATATCATAATCTTTTTGTAGTAGGAGATCCTTCGCAGTCTATCTATGCTTTCCGGGGTGCTAATTTCCAAAATATTTTAAACTTTGAAAAAGACTATCCTGATTGTAAAGTAGTAACTTTGCCAAAGAATTATCGTAGTACGCAGGTAATATTAGACGCTGCTAACGATGTTATTAAACATAATAAACAAAGAAAAGATTTAGATTTATATAGTGATTTAGGTAAAGGCATTAATATTAAATATATTAGAGCTTTTAATGATGAAATGGAAACTACTAGAGTAGTAGAGGAAATAAATAATCTTTTAAATGAAGGATATCAAAGAAAAGATATGGCTGTATTTTATCGAACTAATGCCCAATCAAGAGCTATGGAAGATAAAATGGTTAAAAATAATATTCCTTATAAAGTATTCGGTAGTTATTATTTCTATAAAAGAAAAGAAATTAAAGATTTAATAGCTTATTTAAAGTTAATAGCTAATCATGATGATGACACTTCTTTAAGAAGAATAATTAATGAGCCAAAAAGGAAAATTGGGGATAAAACTATTGAAAACATTGAAAAAGTAGCAGAAATTGAAAATATTTCGATGTTTGAGGCCATTGAATCCGGCAAAGAAAAAGAATTTAAAGATTTAATATTAGAATTAGAAAATGATAGTAAAAATGAGTCTTTAACTGAACTTATTGACACTATTTTAGAAAAGACTAAAATTAAAGAATTACTAGAAAAAGAAAATACTTTAGAAAGTTCTTTAAGACTAGAAAACTTAATGGAATTTAAATCAGTAACGGAGAATTTTGAAAAAGTAACTGGTTCGGTTAATATTAGTGATTTTTTAGATGAAATAAGTTTAGTTGCTGATGCTTCGGAGTACACCAAAGATGGCGATGCCGTTACGCTCATGACTATTCATAGTGCTAAAGGTCTAGAATTTAAAATAGTCTTTATTATTGGTTTAGAGGAAAGTATATTGCCTCATGCTAATAGTATGTTTGAAGAAGCTGGGCTTGAAGAAGAACGCCGACTTATGTACGTTGCTATCACAAGGGCTAAAGAAAGATTATATTTATTAAATGCTGAACGTAGAACCTTGTATGGTAAGACGACAATGAACCCTCCAAGTCGATTTATTAGTGAAATTCGTAAGGAAATTATCGATTTAGAGCAAAAAAATCTTGAAGAAGCCAAAACTATAAATAAGAAATTGTTTTATGATGAAGACGGAACATCTGCCGAATATCATAAAGGTGATTTAGTAAGCCATCTTACCTTTGGCAAAGGTATTGTAACAGATGTTGATGAGCGGTTTGTAACAATTGCTTTTAGTTATAAAATAGGTTCTAAAAAATTATTAAAGAATTACAAAGGGATAAAGAAAATATAACAATAAATTAAATTGAAAGAAGGTAGAACATGGAAGAGTTAACATTAGTAGTCATGGCAGCCGGGATGGGAAGTCGTTTTGGTGGTTTAAAGCAAATTGAACCGGTTGGGCCAAGTGGCGAAATTATAGCCGATTATTCCGTATATGATGCTATTAAAGCCGGCTTTACTAAGGTTGTATTTATTATAAGAAAAGAGAATTTGGAATATTTTACGCAACACATTACGGCTAAATTTAAAGATAAAATTGCAGTTGCCTTTGCTTTTCAAGAACTTACAGAAATTCCTGAAGATGTAGTATTACCGCCAAATCGTACTAAAATGCTTGGCACTTCTCATGCTTTACTCTGTGCTAAGAAGCAAATAAAAGGACCTTTTGCGGTTGTTAATGCTGATGATTTTTATGGAGCAAATGGTCTTAAAGCTGTAGCCGATTATTTAAAAAATAATGAAGCTGAAAATGAATATGTTAGTATTAATTATCCCTTTGTTGTAACATCTTCAAAAAATGGCAAAGTTAAAAGAGGGGTTTGCTTTACTAAAGATGGCTATATGATAAATAATATAGAAAGTGAGATAGCTTTGGAAGATGGTAAATATATTGCTCATCCTTTAGATGGTAGTGCTAGTTTTGCGTTAAGTGCAAATGCTCCTGTTTCGGTAAATTTATTTGGTTTTAAATATAGTCTTTTTAATTATTTAGAAAAAGATTTTAATAAATTTATTCATGGTCCAATCGGTCTTACGGATGAATTATTACTTACGGATACTTTAAAAAGAGGAATAACTGATGAAGCATTTAAAATTAAAGCTATTACTACTAATTCATTATGGTTAGGAGTAACTTATAAAGAAGATTTACCTGAATTAAAAAGTAAAATATTAAAATTAATCGCGGACGGAGAATATCCTCGGAATTTATGGAGTTAAGATGAAAGAAAGAGTTGAAGAATTAACAAAAATCTTAGAAGATGCTAATTATGCCTATTATGTTTTAGATAATCCTACAATAACCGACCAAGAATATGACAAATATTTAAGAGAGTTAATTGAGATTGAAGAAAAAAATCCCGAACTTAAAGCCGAACATTCACCTACCAATCATGTCGGAGGGATGGCTATTGATAAGTTTGCCAAAATTAGACATGAAAAACCAATGCTATCCCTTCCTGATGTATTTAATGAAGAAGAAATTGAAGATTTTGTTAGTAGAATTGAAGATGTTCACTTAAAGCCAAGCTATGTTTGTGAGCAAAAGTTTGATGGTCTAGGCGTTTCTTTAGTATATAAAAAAGGCATATTAAAAAGTGCTGCTACAAGAGGCGATGGGGTAACAGGCGAAGATATAACTCATAATGTTAAGACAATTAAAAGTATTCCTTTAAGATTAAAAAAAGCAATTGATATCGAAGTGCGTGGCGAAATTATTATGCCGAAAAAATCCTTAGAAAAACTTAATGAACAAAGAAAAAAACATGGCGAGCCTCTTTTACAAAATTGTCGTAATGCCGCAGCTGGATCCGTAAGACAACTTGATCCTAAAGTAGCAGCTCAAAGGGGATTAGATGCTTATATATATCATTTGCCTGATCCGGAAGATTACGGTTTAAAGACTCATTATGAAGCTTTAGAATTTATGAAATCTTTAGGTTTTAGAGTTGCAAATTTAAATAGATTAGTTACATCAAAAGAAGAAATTCTAGAATATATTGAAGAACTTGGGCAAAAAAGAGCAAGTTTGCCTTATGATATAGACGGGGTTGTTATTAAAGTTAATGAACTTGAATATCAACAAAGCTTGGGTTTTACTGCTAAATATCCTAAATGGGCAATTGCTTATAAATTCCCGGCAGAAGAAGTTTATACAAAACTTAAAGATATTATTTTTACCGTTGGAAGAACAGGACAAATAACACCTAACGCTGTTTTAGAACCGGTTATTGTTATGGGTTCTAAAATATCGCGGGCTACTTTACATAATGAAGAAAATATTCGTGAATTAGATTTAAGAATTGGCGATATTGTAGCTATTCATAAAGCGGGGGATGTTATTCCTGAGGTTATAAGACCTCTTGATGAAAGAAGAGATGGTACAGAAAAAGAACTTGTAATGATTTCTGATTGTCCAATTTGTCATACCCCCCTTATCAAAAAAGAGGGATTAATAGATTATTTTTGCCCTAACGAAGAATGTCCTGCCCGTAATATTAATGGGCTAATTCATTTTGCTTCCCGTGATGCTATGAATATTGAGGGGCTAGGTGAAAAAATTATTGAAGATTTATATAATGAGGGTTATCTTACCGTTCTCGAAGATTTTTATCATTTAGAAAAATATAAAGAAGAAATCAAAGGCATGGAAGGCTACGGTGAAAAAAGCGTTAATAATATTTTAGCTAATATTGAAAATAGTAAGAAAAATAGTCTTGAAAAACTATTATTTGGTCTAGGAATACTAGGAATAGGCGTAAAAAATGCTAAACTCCTTGCTAAAGAATATCAAAGTATGGATAGTCTTATGAATGCAACTAAAGAAGAACTAACCGCTATTCATGATATCGGTAGTGTCTTAGCGGATAATATTACCCAATATTTTCAAAATAATCGCGAGTTAATAACTAAACTTAAAGATTTAGGCCTTAATATGAAATATATATCTACAGGAACAGGTAGTGCCAATAATGAATTGATAACAGGCAAAAAGTTTGTTTTAACAGGTACTATTGAGGGCATTCCTCGTGAACAAATCGCAGATTTTATTGAACAAAATGGGGGTTCTGTGTCTTCTTCCGTTTCTAAAAATACTGATGTTGTAATTGTCGGCAAGGACCCAGGCAGTAAATATCAAAAAGCTTTGGATTTAAATATTATGATTTGGGATGAAGAAAAAATAAAAAGTATTATGGCATAAATATTTAATTTAATTATCATATATTTTAGTATATTTATTTATGAGTTTGAATAAATGCAAATTATATAGTATAATGAAATAGCCTAAGGAGCGAAGTTAATGAAAAAACTATGGAAAAATAATCAGGTTTTGGTTTTGTTATTTGGAGTCTTACTCCTATGCTTAATTGCTATTATTGTTGTAGCTATATCTTTTTTAAGACCAACGGGTTCTGATCCTCGTCTAAAGGATATAAAAGATTATAAAATATCCCAAAAGGTTCAAGATGCCTATAAAGAAAGTTTACTTGATAATGAAAATGTAATTACGGCTTCTTTAAATGTTAATGATAATAGTAGAGTAATTTATATATCTATTAGTTTTGATGAAGAAACAAATCTTTCAACTGCTAAAGATGTAGCAGCCAAGTCTCTTGAATTATTTGAGGAAAAATATTTAAAATACTATGAATTTAATTTTGTTATTAAAAGTGAAAACACAAGTTATAAAGAAAATATTACTGCTTTAGATAAGAGGCTTAAAGATGCCGAAATAACGCAAGAAGAATATGATGAAGAAGTAAAAAAAGCTGAATATCAAAAATATCATTTTAATGCTATTGGCGCAAAGAATTTAAATGTTGACCATATCTCTTGGAGTGGTAGTTCTAATGCAAGTGGGGATAACTAATGAAAAAAAGAAATGGCTTTATAATTGCCTTTATAGTTGTCTTTGTAGCATCCCTTATTAGCATTTTAACGATTTATTTTTTTAAAAATCCGAATCGCTTAACTGTTGATGAAAGAAAATGGATTGATACAGCATCATCAACCAGTCAAGTTTTAAATGTTAATATTATTAATAATGTACCTGCGATTGGTGATAATGCTAAGGGGATATTTTATGACTTCTTAAATGATTTTGCCAATAAATATTCGTTAAAATTAAATTTAATTGCCTATAATACCTCTACAAATGCTGGGGGTGTAGTTTTAGGTGCTAAAAAAGGTTTAACTGATAATGATATAGTTTTCTTTACGGATCATTATGTTTTAATAAGTAGTGAAAATGAAATCCTTCATAGTGAAGATGATTTAGAAAATAAAGAAATTAATATCTTAAGTGAAGATTTAGATTATGTAAAAAAATATATTGATGCTAATAAAATTCAGTTAAAACCTCAAGAAGATACCACTAAATTATTTGAAGCTATGAAAGAAACTAAATATGCTATAGTTCCTCTTCATGCTTATTTATCAGCAATATTAGAAAATAATTATAATATCATTTATCATTTTAGTGATATTAATATTTACTATACAATGTCGTTAATAGCAGACGATACTTTTTCAAGTGTTTTAAAGAAGTATTTTAATTCTTGGGAAGATAATATTATGGCAAGCTATAATGCTAATTTATTTGCAGAAATAGTAGATAAAATGGGAATAACCGAAGCTGAGATTGATAAAATGCGTAGTGTTACCTATAATTATGGTTATATTTATAATTCCCCATATGAAGCTTCGGCCGCGGGTAATTATGGAGGTATTACCGCCAGATATTTAAAAAACTTTGCTGATTTTGCTGATGTCGAAATTGAATATAAAGAATATAAAAATATAACTAAATTAAATAAAGCTATTGGTAATAAAAAAGTTGATATTTTCTTTGATTATTATGATGCTTCTTCTTATTTTACCCCAACGGCAACGGGTGTAAATGTAAGCTATAGTATTATTGCTAATAATAAAAATGATATTGTAATTAATTCTATTAATTCGTTAATTGGTAAAACAGTCTATGTCCAAAAAGATACTGCTTTATATAATTATTTAAATGGTCTACAAGGTATAACTATTGAAACATATGAAACTAATGATGATTTAAAGAAATTAAATAATAAAGATGTTATTATCTTTGTAGATAGTAATACTTTTGCTTATTATCAAAATCATGGTTTAGATAATTATTCGCAAAGATATAAAGATAGTATTAATTTAACTTATACTTTTAAATTCGCTAAAACTGATGGTATTTATAAATTATTTAATAAGTATATTAGTTTAATGGACTCTAATAAAGAATTATATAATGGTTTATATGAACATGAAAAAATAATTTTTTCAGGTACGTTAGTAGTTTCTATTATGCGTTATCTTTTTGCTCTATTATTTGTTCTAGTAGTTATCTTTATTATTGTTATTAAGAAAACACGCAAGATAAGTATTGCTAAAAAGATTAAAAAGGAAGATAAGCTTAAGTTTATTGATCAGTTAACAATGCTTAAAAATCGTAATTATTTAAATGAAAATATTGATAAATGGAATAATAACACTATTTATCCTCAAGCAATTCTTGTAATGGATTTAAATCGTTTACAAGAAATAAATGATATTCAAGGCTATGAAGAAGGGGATAAACAAATTCAAGCGGCTGCTAATGCTTTGATTAAAACTCAACTTGATAATTCAGATATTATTCGAACTGATGGTAATGAATTTGTCGTATATTTAGTAGGTTATTCCCAAAAACAAATAACTAATTATATCCATAAGTTAAATAAAGAATTTAAGAAATTACCTTATGACTATGGTGCAGAGTTTGGTTATTCAATAATATTAGATGATATAAAAACTATTGAAGACGCTCTTAATGAAGCAACTAAATCTTTAAAAGAACAAAAGGAAGCAAATGAAAGCAAAGAAAATTAAGAAAGAATTTCGGGATTTCTTTAAAAGATTTAAAAAGATTATAACGAGGCCGGAAATGGGAGTTTTACCCGGACAACTTGCCTTTTTCTTTGTTTTGTCTATAATTCCTACCTTGACATTAATTTCTTACGAAGTTTCAATTCTTAATTTGTCAACTGATGTTATAAATAATTTTCTAGAAAAAGCTTTTTCACCAACTATCGCCAACCTCATTGTAGGAGGGAGTATTTTGCCTAAAGCTGGTTTAAAATTAGCTATCGTTTTAATTGTATGTTATTTTATTTCTAGTAATGGTATGCATTCGATTATTGTAACCTCTAATGCAATATATGGTATTCCTAATGGTAACTGGTTTGTTCGTCGTATTAAAGCCATTTCCATGTCAATTATTTTTACTGTTTTAATTTTGTTTATTATTCTTTTCCCTATCTTTGGTAATTTACTCATAACGGTTGTTCAAAAAGCTCATCTTTCCCTGAGTGTAACAAATACTTTAATAAATGTAATTAGTTCTTTACAAAGTCCATTTGTTTGGATTATCTTATTTTTCTTAATTAAAATAATGTATATAATTGCTCCTGACCGCAGTGTAAAGGCTCAAAATACCAATTATGGGGCCATCTTTACAACTATTTCTTGGGTATTAGTTACTTTCTTATACTCGTATTATATTAATAACATAGCAGATTATACGGCTTTTTATGGTAATTTAGCTAGTATTTGTGTACTCATGATTTGGTTTTATTTAATATCTTATTTGTTTGTTATTGGTATGGGTTTGAACTATCAAAGAGAAAATGATAAAAAAGAACAGACAAAGTAATGTCGCATTTTTGTCTAGCTTATTGATTTTAGGTAATAATTTTGGTATATTTAAATTATGAAAAATAGTAATAAGAAAATTCTATTAATGGTTGTTATCGCTGTTTGCTTAATTGCAGTTATAGCTTCAATTTCATATGGCTATTTTGATAGCAATTTAGATAACCATAATGTAGGTAATTATGTGGTTTATTTAGGAGAAAACTTTACGCTTTCGACTAATAGTGGGGCTCCAGTAAACGTAAATGTTAATGATTTTACTACATTTGGTACAAGTGTTGACCAAGAAATGGTTAATAATACTACTAATTTAAATATAATATTAGATAATAATACTGGTCAAAATGTAACCTGTACTTATGATTATGTATGGCGTTGGGATAGTACTAGTGGCAACTATACTAAATCAACTGGTGTAACTGGTAATACTAAAGAATATACTGTTAAAGTTGGTAATAGCAATAAAGAAGAACAACAATTACCTGATTATAATAATACATTAGTAATAGATAATGGTACTATTACTGCTTCAGGAACAAATAATAATACTGTAACCGTTCCTGTAACAATTAAGTTCTATAATCTTGCAAGTGTTGACCAATCTAAACATAAAGCACAATCATATCGTGGTGGTGTTATCTTAGACAATATCACTTGTAATGTAAGTTAGATTATGATATATTAACCTTGTAGTCAAAGACAAAAGAATTTAAAAACAAGTTTATTTTTAAAGAGAGTTATCGATAGGTGGAAGATAATAAAATAAGGTTTTTAATGCTACTTTTAACAGACTAATCGGTTGATTACCGTTATTAAAATTAAGATAAATAAAAGGATGGTACCGTGTTTAATAAGCACTCCTTGGTATTGTTCTTTTTTTATTTAGGAAAGGATATTATTATGAAAATATTTTTAGTCGCAGGTAAAGCGGGCAGTGGCAAAAATGAAGTTGCCAAGTTTATTAAAGAGTATTTTATCTATCAAAAGGAAGAAACCGTTGTAACAAGTTTTAGTAAGTATATAAAACAGTTTACTATGGAAGTTGGCGATTGGGACGGCACTGAAGCAACTAAACCCCGGGCTTTAATGCAAAAAATTGGTGACCAAGTGCGTAGTATTAATCCCGATTTTCTTGTCGATAATATGATAAAAGACATGGATTTTTATAATTTAGTAGCCCAAAATGTTGTCGTATCTGATGTTAGAATGCCTAATGAAATTGAAAAGATTAGAGACGCTTTTGATGAAGTTTATGCCATATATGTAATTAATCAATTTGGCACTAGTAAGCTTTCAGTTGAAGAGCAGTCTCATATAACGGAAACAGCTTTAGAGGATTATATGGACTTTGATTATACAATCATAAATGATACAGATTTAAATGTCTTGCATGATAAAGTATTTAAAATATTGGAGGAAATAAAATGAGAAAAATAACTACCCAAGAATTAAGAGAATTATATATTAAGTTTTATGAAGATCATAATCATAAAAAGATATCTTCTGCTTCTTTAATTCCGGAAAATGATCCTACGGTTTTATTTACGATGGCGGGTATGCACCCTTTAGTGCCATATTTACTTGGTGAACCCCATCCCGAAGGGCAAAGACTTACTGACTGTCAAAAATGTATAAGAACCGGTGATATCGATGAAGTAGGCGATGCAAGTCACTTAACATTTTTTGAAATGCTTGGTAACTGGTCTTTAGGCGACTATTTTAAAAAAGAAGCTATTGCGATGAGCTTTGAATTTTTAACTAGTGAAAAGTATTTATGCATTCCTAAAGATAAATTATATTTTACTTGTTTTGCCGGTGATGAAGATTTTCCTAAAGATGAAGAAAGCTTTAAGGCTTGGCGCTCTCAAGGTGTAGCTGAAGATCACATTTTCTTTTTACCGCGCGAAAATAATTTTTGGATTTTAGGCAGTGGTATTGGTCCATGTGGCCCAGATACGGAAATGTTTTATGATACCGGCAAAGAAAAGTGTTCTCCGGAATGCAATCCTGCTTGTGGCTGTGGTAAATACCTTGAAATATGGAATGATGTCTTTATGGAATATCATAAAGACGCAAGTGGTAAAGTAACTAAACTTGCTCATCATAATGTTGATACGGGCATGGGACTTGAAAGAGTATGTTGTGTTCTAAATAATGAAAAGTCAGTTTATGATATTGATATTTTTGCCCAAGCTCTTGCCAAGTTAAAAGAGTTATCAGAAGTATCATATGAAGAAAATCCTCGTAGTTATCGTATTATCCTAGACCATATGCGAACTGCAACATTTATTTTGGCTGATAATCACGGCATTGTACCATCAAATGTTGGGCAAGGATATGTCTTAAGAAGAGTTTTAAGAAGAGCAGTTAGAGAAGCTAAAAAGATTAACTTTAATAGCTCTTTATCATCTTTAGTTGAGGCTTTAATTAATCCTTATAATGATGTTTATCCTGAACTTAAGAAAAACAAAGACATTGTTATTAAAGAAATAATTAAAGAAGAAGATAAATTTAGTAAGACTTTAAAAGATGGGGAAAGATTATTTTATAAAACTATTAAACATTTAGACGGTAATACCATTAGTGGTAAAGACGCCTTTAAACTATTTGATACTTTTGGCTTTCCTTTAGAAATGACTATTGAGCTTGCTAAAGAAAATAATTTAGAAGTAGATATCAAAGGCTTTAATGAAAGTTTTAAAGAACATCAAGATAAATCTCGGACTTTAGATGCCGGTTCTTTTAAAGGTGGCCTTGCCGACCAATCTTATGAAAGTACAAAATATCATACTTGTTGTCATTTACTTCTTGCTACTTTACAAGAGATGTTTGGTCCTGATGTTATTCAAAAAGGTTCCAATATAACGCCGGAAAGATTAAGATTTGATTTTAATTTAGACCATAAATTAAGTGATGAAGAAAAAGCTAAAATTACAAAGCGAGTTAATGAAATGATTCAAAGTCATACGGATGTTGTATGTGAAACCATGCCTTATGAAGAAGCCAAGAAAAAAGGCGCTCATGGTACTTTTGAAAATAAATATGGCGAAACAGTTAAAGTTTATACGATAGGTAACTTATCCAAAGAAATATGTGGCGGACCTCATGTTAAAAATACTTCGGAATTAGGCGAATTTGTTATTTTGAAAGAAGAAAGTTCTTCAGCAGGAGTTAGAAGAATAAAGGCGGTCTTAAAGTAATATTTTAATATAAAGGAGTGTTTTTAAATGTTTGAAAATAAAAAAATCCTTGTTTTAGGTATGGCTAAAAGTGGGTATAATGTTGCTAAATTACTTGCTCCTCATAATGAAATAATTGTAACTGATAAAAAGGAGCAAGATGAAAAGCTTGTTAAAGAGCTTAATGATTTAAATGTGCAATTTATATGTAAAGAAGATCCAACGGACCTTTTAGATAAGTCATTTGATTATTTAATAAAAAATCCTGGTATAATGCCTTTTCATGAAACGGTTTTAAAGGCCAAAGAGCTTAATATTCCTGTTTTAAATGAAATGGAAGTAGCTTATCATTTTTTGCCGGAGGATACATTTATAATTGGGATTACGGGTTCAAATGGCAAAACAACTACGACCACGATTTTATATAATTTACTAAAACTTGCTCATAAAGATGTTATTCTCGGGGGTAATATTGGTTATCCTTTAAGTGAAATAATTTCTGAGGCTCATAAAGGCTCGATAATTGTATTAGAAATATCTGATCATCAGTTAATTAACTTTAAAGATTTTAAAACTAATATCAGTGTTTTAACTAATATTTGTCCTACCCATTTAGATTATCATGGTTCTTATGATAAGTATAAATTAGCGAAGAAAAATATCTTTTTAAATCATACATCTACTGATATCAATATTATTAATAAAGCTAATGCTGACTGTTTAGAAATAACAAAGGATATAAAAGGAACTAAAATTTATTTTAATGATGAAAATAATTATTATGATGATAAAGCTATTTATATAAAAGGCGAGAAAATTATTGACTTATGTGATATTAAACTTCAAGGAACTCATAATTATGAAAATATACTGTCAGCTTTATTAGTACTTGATTATTTTGGTATTGATAAAAAGCTTGTTAAAGAGTATTTAAGTACCTTTAATGGTGTTGAACATCGCATTGAATTTGTTTTAGAAAAAGACGGAGTTAAGTATTATAATGACTCTAAAGCTACTAATCCTACTTCGACTATTACAGCTTTAAAAGCTTTTACTAAAAATGTTCATCTTCTTTTAGGAGGGATGGAAAGAAAACAAGATTTCCATGAACTTGATGAGGTTATACATAAATGTAAACATATTTATGCTTTAGGAGAAACATCTGATAAAGTAATGTCTTATGCTAAAGAAATGCATATTCCTGCGACAAAATGTGAAACTATTAAAAAGGCCATGGCTAAAGTTAAAGAAAATGTTGAAGCAGGGGATATTGTCCTATTGTCTCCAGCTTCAGCCTCTTGGGATCAATATGCTAAATTTGAAGACCGTGGCGATGAATTTAAGTCTTTATGTTAGTATTAAATCAGCAATAAGCTGATTTTTTAGTGAAAAGCATTAAGTAAAAAAGATTGAAATGAAATATTAAAAAAGATATAATTAAATTACTATAAGGGGCGATAATATGAATGGTGGATTTCAAACTGGTCGAGATGATATTGGCACAGACCCTACAACTGTTGAAGTAGTAGATGTTTTAGATTTAGATAATAGTAATACTAATCAAACTAATAATAATGAAAACCCTAATAATAAAGGCAAAGCTAAATCACTTGTTAAGAAAATATTATTGGCATTTTTTATCCTTTTATTAATGGCTTTAGTGGCTTTTGGGGTTTATTTCTATTTGCATTTAGGTAAGAAAAAAGTTGCTGAAAAACCTAAATTTGTTTTAGATGATAAAACTGTTTATGTTGAAGCAGAACTTTCTAAAAGTATATTTGATTATGGCGATTTTTCATCTGTTGATATATCAGGTTGTACCCTTGACACTTCAAAAGTTAATACTAAAATTAAAGGCGAATATGAATATTCAATGATATGTGATGGTGATAAATATACTGGTAAGATTACGGTTGTCGATAAATATGATTTTGAAATAACGGCTAATGTATTATATAAAACTTCAAGCGACGTTTTAATTGCCTCTGAATTTATGACTGATAGCCATAATTATACTTATAATTTAAAAGATAAAAATGTTACAGATTATTTATATACTCCGGGAGGACCTTATTATGTTGAACTTGAAGCAGAGGACAAAGAAGATAAAGATAAAGACAAAGGTACAGTATCCTCAATTATGTATGTTACAGAGGCAAAGGCCCGAAACTTTTTAACTTGTACATCTGATTCCCAAAAACTAGAAGAGCCTCAAGAATTAACTTATTATATAACTGATGTCTTTGCTTTTGACTCATTTAGAAACTATTTACACGTTCCATCAAGGATATATGTATTTGATGATTTAATAGTGGATGAATATATTACTTTAATAAATACTATTGAAAATGGTACTATAACCCTTGGCGATATAACAGGTTATGCTTTAAGAGATGATTCTAATAATGTTTTAAGAATTGCAGTAGAATTTACCGATGAAATGTTAAACGATGAAACAGATAATATTAGGCTAACATTCAACAATATCAAAAAACATTATGAAGATAATAAATATACTTGCAAATAATCAAAAACTTCACGTCAATTGACACACAAGATTAGGAATAATCTTTTTTTTTTTTTTTTTTTT
>CANQIK010000014.1 GCA_947624085.1 uncultured Bacilli bacterium | reverse complement strand
TAAGGTTTATGTTGGATGTTATAACAAAGAAACAAAAACAAGAGATATAGAAATAGAATGGAACATTGAATTTTAAGGAGAGCAGTTATGGTAGAAAAAGAAGTTAAATTTTTTGAAATTCCAAAAGAAATTGATAATTTTTTTAAAGAAGTATTTGAATTGTATGAGATACGGGTAAGAGTTGGAGAATTTAAAAATATAAAATTTATTGTTCATACTAGAGATCATAATCCGCCACATGTCCATGCAATATGTGATAAATATGAAGTTTCAATATCTTTAATAGATTTTAAAATACTAGCTGGAAATATTCCAAGGAAAAATCAAAATATTGCTATTAAATGGGTTATGAAAAATCAAGAAAATCTATTAACCAAATGGAATAATTTAGTAATAACTTCAACTTTACCATTAACTAAATCCTTATTAGATTCAAAAGAAACAATAAAATTATAATATAAATGATAATTTTGGATTTTTCTTATTCCTCCACATGGAAACAAAGATCCCGGCACTGTAGTTGGAGATGTTTATGAAAAAGATATTAATTTAAAGATAAGTTTAAAACTAAAAACAGAACTAGAAAAACAAGGAGTTAAGGTTATATTAACTAGAGATGGCGATTATGATTTAGCTTATCCTAATGCTTCGTATCGAAAGAAAAGTGATTTTGATAATCGTATAAAATTAATAAATAGTTCGAAAGCGGATTTATATTTATCTATTCATTTAAACTATCTTGCTAGTAGCAAATATTATGGTCCTCAGGTTTTTTACGATAAAGATAATCAAAAACTTGCCGAAGCAGTTCAACAAATCCTCAACAAAGATATGAATACGGATCGAAAAGTTAAAAAAATACCAAGTTCTACCTATATGTATGACAAATTAAAAGTGCCTGGTATTCTTATAGAATGTGGTTTTTTATCAAATCCATCAGAAAGGGAAAAATTAAAGTCAGAAGAATATCAGCAAAAAATTGCGGTCTCTATTGTTAAAGCTATAAGAGAATATTTTTAGTTAGTATTTCACATAACTTTCACAAAAATAACCAAAAATGAACAAATAATAATATTATATTAGAAATGATTTGTGATATAATGGTTATACAAAAATAAGGTGGCTATTGTGAAAGAAAAAACATTTAAATCATTAGATGAACAAATCGCTATTTTAAGAACAAAAGGATTAACTATTAACGATGAAGAATTTGCTAAAGATATCCTTTTGCGGGAAAACTATTTCTTTTTAACGGGATATAGGTTTCTATTTATGCGTTCTTTAGATGATAGACGCTTTATCGAGGGTACTAAATTTGAAGAACTATATGCTATGTTTGTCTTTGATCGACAATTAAGAAATATCTTATTTAAAAATATTTTGGTTGTTGAAAATAACCTTAAAAGTATTATGTCTTATGTTCTAAGTAAGAATCATGGCTTTAAGGAAAAGAATTATTTAAATCCAAATAATTTTGTTCATGACTCCTCAAAAAATAAACAAATTAATGATTTGATTCATAAAATGAAAAGACAAATTAGCATAAATGGTAAACAACATAGTGCAACGAGTCATTATCTTACTAATTATGGTTATATACCTCTTTGGGTAGTTGTAAAAGTATTATCATTTGGTATAGTAGGAGAACTTTACACAATTCTTCAACATGAAGATCAAAAAGAAATTTCTAGCATATTTAACATTGAAATTGATTCTTTGGAAGAATATTTATCCATACTTGCTAATTATCGTAACTTATGTGCCCATGAGGATATATGTTATCTAAATAGGTCGCAAACTGTAATTGGTAATACCCTTTATCATAATTTGCTTAATATTCCTAAAATGGATGGCGAGTATATCTATGGTAAAGATGATTTGTTTGCATTAATTATTATTATGAAGAGAATCTTAAAAAGGGATGACTTTTCTCTAATGTTAAACGAACTTAGTTATGAACTAGATATTTTAGAGGGCAAACTTAGTTCTATACCAATAGAGAAAATTCTTGACCAAATGGGATTTCCAATTAATTATCGAGACATAGGAAGGATGAAATAAAGATGAAAGAAACAGATGAAAAAGATTTGGTGACGGAAATGCAAAAGCCGAAGAAAAATAGTACTATATTAACTATTATTGCTATGATATGTGTCTTTTTTGCGGGCTGTGCAGGAATGTTTGGTTTAATATATTTTTGCCCATCACTATTTACAAGTGAACTTACAAGAATTGAAAAAAATGTAACAATTACGGATACAGGTTTAGCGGAAGCTGTTGATAAAGTTTATAATTCGGTTGTTGTAGTTTCCGTTTATAATAATAATACTAAGTATGGCTCAGGTACCGGTTTTGTATATAGTGAAGATGACGATAAAGCATATATATTAACAAATAATCACGTTGTTGAAAAATCAGACAAAGTAATGGTTAATTTCACGGATGGTAAAAATATTGAGGCTGAATTAGTCGGAACTAATGCTCAGGCAGACATTGCCGTTTTATCTGTTGATTCATCTGATGTCATATCAGTTGCTGAAATCGGTAGTAGTGAAGATGTTAGAGTTGGAGATACTACATTTGCTGTAGGAGCTCCCTTAAATAGTGTTTATTCTTGGACGGTTACAAGAGGCATTATATCTGGAAAAGACCGGATGCTTCAAGTATCATCTACAGCAGGAGATTATATAATGAAAGTTATTCAAACTGACGCTGCTATTAACAATGGTAATAGTGGTGGTCCATTATGTAATGCCAATGGGGAAATAATAGGTATTAATTCTATGAAACTTGTTGATGAATCCGTTGAAGGTATGGGCTTTGCTATTCCTATCGAACAAGCTGTTAAATATGCTGATTTAATAAGAAGTGGCGAAACCGAAGAACAACCTTATCTTGGCGTTACCCTACTTAATGTTGTTGATGTGTTATATTCTAATCCTGCGAAGTATCCTAATATTTATCGTAATTTAGTTGAGAACAATATTGACCATGGAGTAATATTATATTCCGTTACAAAAGACGGTTCCGCTTATAAGGCCGGTTTAGAAGAAGGCGATGTTATTACGAAAATCAATGAAGATAATGTAATAAATACAGCATACTTTAAATATTATTTATATAACTATAATGTAGGAGATAAGATTACGATTACTTTTATAAGAGATGGAAAGGAAAAAACTGTTACAGCAACACTCGAGGGATCAAATAAATCTTACTAGAAGTGAACAATTCACTTCTTTTTCGTTGACAATTACTTACAAGAAAATTAAAATAATAAGACAAGGAGATATATTATGAATAATGTGAAAATAAGAAGATTTACAGCTTATTGTTTAGACTTAATAATTGTAACTTTAATTGCAACAGGATTATTTCAAATAAAAGCATTACATCCTAATGCTGATAAGTATGAAAGTACTTATAAGGAATACTCTGAATATGTAAATAAAGTAATGGGTGCTAATTCCGATGAAGAAAAAGAAGAAGCAGCATTAATTGTTTATTTTGATAATAGTATTAGTGAAGATGATACTAAAACTTTAGAAGATAAACTAAATGAGTTTGATAATGTTACAGATACTAAATTAGTTACTAAAGATAATATAAGCGAAGATGAAGAAGATAAGGTTATTTTATTAGTTAAAGATTATTTTGAAGAAAATGCCGATTTAAATGCTTATATTCTTTCAATAAATGATTCTACTAAAATAGATGATATTATTAAAGATATCAAAAAACTTGATAATGTAAAAGATACTATAAAGTATACGGATGAAGATGAAGAAAAAATAACTCCTCTTGAAGATATGACTACTAAAGAAAGAAAAGCGTATATTGCCAAGACAGGAGCTATGCTTCGTGATGTTGACTTTTACGGCATTAGTTATAATGTTTGTTGGATAGCAGTTATAATATTATACTTTACACTATTCCCATACTTTAATAAAGGTATGACTATTGGTAAAAGAGTTGTTAGATTAAAAGTAGTTAGAAGCGATGATGAAAATAAGAAAGTAAAATTGTGGCAACATTTTGTTAAAGCAATAATTTGTCCTATTTATACAACAGGGGCACTTTCCAATTGTTTTACTTTTATCGTAATGATTATTACCCCTTTAGTGTTAGATGGAGCTAATTTTGCCTATGCTACTACCTATATTAATTTAGCAATAAGCTTATTATGTTATATTGATGTATTTATGATTGCCTTTAGAAAAGATGGATTAGGCATTAGTGATAAATTAGCAAAGGTTAAGGTGATAGATTATGTTAGAAATCAAGAAGATAACTAAAACATATGAAACAGAAAGCTTTAAGCAAAAAGCTTTAGATAATGTTTCAGTTAATTTTAGAAAAAATGAATTTGCTGCTATATTAGGGCCTTCAGGTTCAGGCAAAACGACTTTACTTAATATTATTGGTGGACTAGATAGGTATGATCATGGTGATTTAATCATTAATGGAGTAAGTACTAAAGAGTATAAAGACCGTGATTGGGACACTTATCGTAATCATCGTGTTGGTTTTGTATTTCAAAGTTATAATTTAATTGGTCATCAATCGGTATTAGCAAATGTTGAACTTGCGTTAACACTATCAGGCGTTGGCAAAAAAGAAAGAGTAAAAAGAGCTAAAGCTGCCCTTGAACGAGTTGGGTTAAAGCAACATATGCGTAAAAAACCTAATCAATTATCTGGTGGTCAAATGCAAAGAGTTGCTATTGCCAGAGCTCTAGTTAATGATCCAGAAATATTACTGGCCGATGAACCTACTGGGGCTCTTGATTCTGAAACTAGTAAGCAAGTAATGGATATTTTAAAAGAAGTAGCTAAAGAAAGACTTGTTATTATGGTAACTCATAATCCTGATATTGCCGAAGAATATGCAACTCGTATCATTAAGTTAAAAGATGGCAAAATCGAGGGTGATACCAATCCTTATGATGGCAAAGATAATGAGCAAATCGAAGAAGAAAATGTTCATAAAAGAAAGACTAAGAAGACTTCAATGAAGTTTAGAACAGCTTTAGGTTTATCGATAAATAATTTGCTTACGAAAAAAGGAAGAACGATTCTTACTTCTTTTGCTGGAGCAATAGGAATTATAGGAATTGCCTTGATTCTTAGTATATCAACAGGGGTTCAAGATTATATAGACTCCATTGAAGAAGATACTTTATCAAGTTATCCAATTACGATCGAAGCACAAAGAATTGACGCTAGTAATTTAATGGAAGCTATGAATGATGATAAATATAAAAATACTAAGAAAAATAATGTTGCTACGAAAGACATTATGGGCAATATGATTTCCATTATGTCTTTAGGTATAGAAACAAATGATTTAAAAAAATTTAAAGAGTATTTAGAATCTGACGAAAGTAATATTAAAGATTATAGTAATGTAATTAAATATTCTTATAATTTAAATTTACAAATATATGGTAGTGATCCTTCTAAAGTAGATAAATTAAATCCATCTAATATATTTGATTCATTTGGCTTTGGCATGGAAGCCTACTCAAGTTTTGCTACTCCCGTTTTTTCGGAAATGCTTGATAATGATGAATTAATTAAAGAACAATATGATGTTGTAGCAGGTCATTTGCCTGAAAGTTATGATGAAGTTGTTTTAGTTGTTGATAAAGATAACATGATAAGTGATTATACGGCTTACACGCTTGGCCTTAAAGATAAGGAAGAGTTATCAGAAGTAGTAAGTAAGATGGTAGCAGGTGAAAAGATTGAATTTTCACAAGACAATTATTCTTTCGATGAAATTTTAGATAAGAAATTTAAAGTCTTATTAAACACTGATTATTATCAAAAAGTTGGTAATATTTGGAAAGATATGTCTACAAATGAAAGTTATCTCAAAAATAAATTAGAAGACGCATTAGAAATTAAAATTGTCGGCATAGTTAAGATTAATGATGATTCTATTCTAAGCTCTAATAATAGTTTTGGTAACATATTATATACAAAAGATTTAACAGAATATGTAATTAATAAAATTAATGAAGCTGAAATTGTTAAAGAACAAAAGGCAAATAGTGAAGTTAATATATTCACAGGCTCAAGTTTTGGTACTACAACGACTAATTTAACTAATGAGCAACGCCAATATTTAGCAACCCTATCAGATGAACAAAGAGAAGAGTTTATGAGAACTTTATCTTCTACAAGTTATGAAACTAATTTAATGACTTTAGGGGTTGTTGATCTTGATAGTCCAAGTATCATCAATATTTATCCCAAAGATTTTGCAAGTAAGGATAAAATAAAAGAAATCATTGAAGATTATAATACTGAAAAAACTGATAAGGGACTTGATGATGAAACTATTACATATACCGATTATGTTGGTTTATTAATGAGTAGCGTTACGACCATTGTAGATATTATTAGTTATGTATTAATAGCCTTTGTTTCTGTATCACTAGTTGTATCTTCAATTATGATAGGTATTATTACTTATATTTCTGTCCTTGAAAGAACCAAAGAGATAGGTATTCTTCGTAGTATTGGGGCTTCTAAAAAGGATATATCTAGAGTATTTAATGCTGAAACATTCATTGTAGGCTCTTTATCAGGAATTATGGGTGTTTTAATAACTTTATTATTGAATATTCCAATCAATATCGTGCTTAATAATTTAACTGATATAAGTTCCATAGCTAAACTTCCTATCGTGGGAGCAATTATTCTTGTAGCTATTAGTATGATATTAACTATGATAGCAGGCTTAATACCTGCTAAGATGGCAAGCAAAAAAGATCCTGTAATTGCATTAAGAACTGAGTAGAAAATACTCGGTTTTTAATTGATAATTTTTATATATTAAGTTAAAATAAATTTAGGTGATTTAAATGTCAGTATATGATCATATAATCGAATTTAAAAACAAGTATCCAGCTACGGTAGCTTGGCGTTTAAAAAAACATTCTGAGGTTATCGATGGCTACTTAAATCCTAATGAAAAAATATTATATGCTTTTTGTGGTCAAAAAAATAATGATTGGTGGGATTTATTCACATCATGTGTAGTAGTACTAACTAATACAAGAATTTTAATTGGCCAAAAAAGAGTTGTTTGGGGCAGTTTTTATAATCAAATAACACCTGATTTATATAATGATATGCAAGTTTATAAAGGTCTTTTGTGGGGAAAGATTACTATTGATACTCTTAAAGAAAAAGTGTTTATTTCTAACTTATCAAAAGATTCATTAAATGAAATTGAAACGCATATTTCAGAGTATATGATTGAGGCTAAAAAGGAATATAAGAAACAAAAATGAAAAAAGTAGTTATCTTTATTATATGTGTTATTGTAATATTTATCATCTTTGCAATTTTCCAAAATATTCCTAAGAACTATTTATATGAATATAAAATAGATAAATTTAATGTTGCCGAAAAGTATGATAAAGATAATGATATATATACATTTGCTATTGAAAATAAAGATAATAAATTCATTTATTCAATTGAAGCAAAATATCTAACTGACCGGGGTTTAATAACCGGCATTAAGTTTTCTAATAATTGTATTGATGTTACCCTTGAAAAACTTGATAACTTTTCAATATGTCAAAATAAGGAAGGCTATTATACAAAATATTATGATGTAAATGACAATCCTAAAAAAGTAGAAACTTATGAGAATATTGATATATATAATTTAAATAATCATAGTTATTTGATTTGGAACTATAATTACTTTATTGGTTTAAATAATGATATAAAAACTAAAATTGATTTATTTACTAGTGATTTTATTAAGTTAAATGTTGCGACAAAATATCAAGATAAACTTTTAGTCGCTGATTACAATGAAGATTATATATTTAAAAAGTTTTATGTCATTGATCCGGTTAATATGAAAAAAGATACCATAAAAATTGATGTTCCTATTTATCTAAATAGTTATTTTATGGGTGAGTATGATGATTATTTATATTTATTTGATATGCAAGCTAAACAAGAATATAAAATAGATATTGATAATGGTTTAGTTTATCGTAATAATCCTGAGGTTTTAGTAAATGGTAAGATGGAAAAGTCAAGTGTAATTAAGCTTACTAATGAGCCAAAATTATTTACTTATAAAAAAGACTTTACTTTTGTTTTAAAAGAAAATAATCTTTATTATCAAATGCCTTCAGAAAAAGTTTTAATTACTAATATGAAAGTAGATAAAATTATTTATCAAGATAATAAAGAAGTTTATTTTTTAGTAGGTGATACCTTGTATTATGCTCATTTAGATAAAGGAATTAAAAAACTTTTAGCATATAGTGAGTGGCAGTTTAATAATAGTAACATTTATATTTTTTAATAGCAATTTTTAATCTTTTTCATAACCTATATTAGGAAGTGAAAATATGTTTGAAAAATACCGTGTAAAGGCTAATGAAAATCTTGATGAAATAGCAAAAAAATTTAGAACTAACAAGTCTTATATTGAGGATTTAAATAATTTATCATATGATGAAAGTCTAAGAGAAGGTATGGATATTATTGTTCCTAAAGCCAAAGAAAAATACTTTGATACTTATACTATTAATAAAGGCGATAGTCTATATGCTATTAGTAAAAAGTATAACATTAATCCCACTTTGCTTGCAGCTTTAAATGGCTTAGATAGTAATGATTATATTTATCCTAATCAAGTTTTATTATTACCCGTAGGTAACTATAGTTATTACATTACAAAAGATGGTGATACATTGGATATTGTTAGTGATATGTTTAATAAAAATAAAGATGAAGTTATTAAAGAAAATGGGACAATTTATTTATTGCCAGGTCAAGTTTTAGTAAGTAAACACAAATAATATGGTCTATGCACCATTTTCTTTTTGTGTTAGAATTATAGTAAGGTGGGGTAAAAGTGATACTAAAGAAACCTTACGCTTACTTAATAAAATATTTTAAAGTAATTCATTTAGCAATTACTATTTTATTATGTCTTATTATTCGTGAGGGCTATAGTATCTATGGTTTTTTCAACTCTTATGTACAAAACAATTATACTACTTCAATTACAATTGGTTTAGCGGATGAGTATATACCTTTTACTTTATATTTAAAAATAATCATTATTCTAATTCTTATAGGCGTAATTATTATATTATTAATTCATAAGAAAAAACCAAATATTCTTTATTTTGGCGTAGTTATATATTATATAGCATATCTTGTTTTTTTAGTTTATATATCAAGTGTCTTAAAAAATTTTGAGTATGCTTTATTAGCGTCTACTACCGCGAGAACATTACGGGATATAACTTTGCTTGTACTTTTACCTCAATTAGTGTTTATTGTCTTACTAGGGTTAAGAGCTTTAGGCTTTAATGTTAAAAAATTTAATTTTAGTAAGGATATAAAAGAACTTCAACTTGCTGAAGGAGATTCAGAAGAGGTTGAGGTTAATATTAACTTTGATACCTATAAAGCTAAAAGAGGATTTCGAAGAGCATTTAGAGAACTAATATATTATATTAAAGAAAATAAATTTATGGTAGGAGTTATAGTCGCTGTTGTGGCTGTTGTTAGTTTGTTTTTTATATATTCATCTTCATCTACTAATTTTGATAGTACCTATAAAGTTGGAACGCCTTTTGCCTATGAGAGATTACAAATTACGATTAAAGATGCAATCTTGAGTAATGTTAATTATCGGGGAGCAATTATCAAAAAAGGTAATTATTATTTAGCCTTAAAACTAAATGTTAAAAATAATACTGGGGATTCTATAACGCTAGATTATAATAAATTTAAAATTATTATAGGCGGTGTTGGTTTAACTCCAAATAATGGATATGTTAAAAATTTTTTAGACTATAATTCTCCTACAATACCGACGTTAATAACTTCTAAAACTGATGAAGATATTATTCTTATATATGAAATGGATGAACAAATAATTAATAAAAGCATGAAAGTTCAGCTTTATAATGGTTCGGTGTATCAAAATGGTGAGTATTATGATAAAAATATTTTTATAAGTTTAAAACCTAAAATATATAGTGATAAAGAAAATGTTACAAATTATAAAATAAAGGATACTATAACTTTAGAAAACACCTTCTTGGGTAATACAAGTATAAAGCCAACATCTGTTAATATTGCCAAAAATCAAACATATACCTATACGGGTTGTAATAGGCAAGGTGAGTGTCAAGAATATAAAAATATGATTACATCTTCTATGACGGGAGGACGAAGTGATAATTATATTCTCCTTTTAAATGCTGATTTTGTTTTGGATAAAGATTCAGCTTATGGTCATACGTATAGTTCTTACAGTGAATTTGCTAAAAACTTTATGTCTATTCAATATAAGATAGGAGATAAAGTTGTAAGTGATAAGTCTATTAATGTTACTCCTGAAGAGAAGGGTATTAATTTCTTTGCTTTTGAAGTTCCGGCCGAAATTAATAATGCCGATATTATTCAGGCTATAATCTCAATTAGAAACAATCGATATATAATAAATCTTAAGGCTTAAAAAATCATCTCAAATAGAGATGAAATATATGTAAATGTTTGAACACTTCAAACAGAATAGCCATTGAACTTTAAAGGAAGAAGTGCGAATACTTTTGAGTTAGATAATAGTTTTAATAAAACATTAACTATTTGTAATAATAACGCTTTTTTAGATATAATTTATAAAAAATATTCAATTAATAGGCCTTTTATGTTAATATAAAATACGCAAAGCGAGGTTTAGTATGGCAAAGTTATATGAATTAAATCTTAAAGATATTGAATATTGGAAAAAGACAATAAATATGGATCCATCTAAGGCGGTTTTTGTTAAAACTAAAATAGCTTCTTTTACTTTATTTTTACATAGACTTGGTAATCCTAAATCAATGCCAAGAACTGATGGAAGTTATTTTATTGATTTAGTTAGTGGGAGAGTTCTAAGACTTTTAGAAGAAGGGGATTATATAATAATTGAGCCTAGTGGTATTAGGGTTGAAAAGGCAAGTTTAAAAGAAGGTAAGCAAATATTAGCGCAAGCTACTAAAGCCTTAAATCAAAATCATGATCAATACGTATCTATTTCAGAAGATATTGAATATAATACTTATTTTTGTAATAGAATTGCATTAAGAGAAGCCGTTGATGAAATCCCTTTAGAATTAGTTAATCAAGAAATTCTGAATGTTATAAAAAACTGTAAAGAATCTCAAAACTATGTAGAAAAGTTTTATGAACCAAAATTTTCGCCTTATGATTTTATGTGTTTATTTATTGCTATTAATGCTTCACAAAAAAATTTTATTTTTGATAGAGACAGTCTAATAAAATTTATAAGAACTTGTAAGAGTAGTAATCAATTCAGTAGACTTTTGAGTGACATTTATCTTAAAAATAATGGGATTTTTGATTATTCGGATGATTTGGATGAAGCATTGCAAAAATTGAGAATAGCAGGTATTTTATATACCGTTTCGCCTGAATCGGATGCGACAATGTATATTTTCAAAAATATTCCAGTGGCAAAATTAATTAAAGCTAGACTTGATTATTTTGATGAAATGGTAGATTTTGTAAGAAAATATGAGAAATATGTTTTAGATATGATTAGTCAAGCACCTCAACAAGACAATGAAGCCATAGAAGTTGCCTGTAAGACGTTAGAAATATAAAAAGAATAAAATGTTTGACTCATAATTAATTTTCAGTATGCAATGAGTTTCTAAAATGTAGTTTTCCTACTTAATTAAAATATCACATATTTATATCTTATTAATATTTATATCATTTTTTGCTAAAGTTTTAAATAATATCTGCTCCGTGTTGTCTTCTTAAGTACATTTTTCCTTCTCCTCTTCTTGATTTGCCAATTTCTTGATAGTCAGATAAAGGAAACTAATCAAGGCTTTCAGCTACTTGAACATAAAGTTCAATATATTTTTGACTTGTCCGATTTTCTGAAACTAACCAATTGTTATTTTGTACAATTTCTTATTGATTTAAAAAGTTCTAATCGTATTTATAGTAATCTGGATAAAAAGCCAATATCATATCATAATCTACACTAATATTACCCCATTTTTTATATCCTTCATGCCATTTATATAATTCTCCTTACTCACTATTTTAACTTAAGTTTACATTAAAATAAAGCATTTTCAAATTTCAAAAGCAAAATGATATAAGCGTGAAAATGATATAAGGAATTGAAGCAAAATTAAAATAGGCAATTTCTATTTTTTCTTGATTAGTTTTTTATCTTTACCTACTAAAGATGTATCTGGTAAGGGAGGCATTAAATCTAAACTTTGGGGATGCCATATGTCTGAGGCAGTATGTTTAATATCAGATGTAGATGTCATAAACTGAAATGCTGGATTTTTTTCACCAAAAATAAAAGTTTTTACTTTACACATTACATCCCAATCAGGGCTACTTTTAATTGCTTTTCCACTTTTAGTAAAACAATATACTCTTGCTAATTGCCAACCATCGATTTCACCAGTTTTAACTCTTACGATGATTCCGTTATATTCAAAATCAGCATTTATGGTTAATTCATCCTCATTAATAGAATATAAGGGTGGAAGAATCATACTACAATTATTTGGTTTCCATAAATGAAGGCAATAAGGATGGGTATCAATATAATCTTCTTCTCTTGGATGAAGCTGAAATACAACTTCTTCTTCAGAAAAAATTTTTTCTTTTATCATCTGCATTTCTTCAAAAGATGGACACCTTTTAATAATAGCACCACTTTTTCTATTTAAAGTCACACTAACATGATCCCATCCTTCTCCATTAGATACAATTACAAGATAAAATTCACCATTATTATGTTTATCGATAACAAAGGCACCATTATATTCATCACCCATAAAACCATCACGATATAAATCTATTCTTCTAAAATTATTTATATTGTTTAAATTTTTCACAAAAAATATCCTCACTTATTAGGTGGTTATTTTATATTATAATACCTAGCTTGTCAAGATAACTAATATGGCATAAAGCAAACATAATCTACGATTCTATCATAAACTAATGAACATTTCTTTCATTAATTTACATCTAAAAGTATACATGATATAATAATAAGCACGAAGGAGGTTTTGGGATTTGGAAGAATTATATTCTAAAGCTGAAGATTGCTATGAATTATATAAGACATTAAGAAAAAAAATGGGCAATAAAATTGAATATTCTGGTATACCTTATACTGAACTTTTCGAGGGAAAATATTTCTCTCACTATAGAGAATCACATAGTGATCTTGATTGCTTATATGAAAGAGGACTACCTTTTTATTATAAATTTAGTAAAGATGGATTTTTGAGAATAAGTGTAGGAAGCTATTATCATAATACTTCAGTTGGAGAGAAATTAGCTGCTTTAAGTGAGTTTTACGAAGTATTAAGTCAAGAATTTGGAGAACCAACTGTATTTTATACTACTAAAAATGATGATGAAGGATTATTATCTATGCAGTGGTCATTTATTAACAAAGAAGATGAGATTCAAAAATTTAAAGAAGGAACATATTTTGATGATGCTGAAATTGATGAATTATTTATAATTGGTGAATCTGGGCAAAAAACAAGTGGTTATCAATTAAATGACATTACGAAAAAACTAATTTCTAAACATGTTGGGTTACCATTTGAATTGTTATCAGTTGTAGATGAAAATATAGAAGATTTTGTTAAATTTAAGACTGGAAAAGAATTAAGTATTCCAGAAGGTGCAAAAATAGATGGAGTACCGGTAACATCATTTGAAAAGGAAATGTCTTTGAAACGAGCAAAGGAATCTTGATTATTAATATAATACAAAAAAGTATTTACTATTTCACAAACATACTGGTTGTCAATATGCAAGTGTGTTTTCTAAATTGGCAAAATAAAACTACTCTCAATTGAAATTTAAGAGTAGTTTTTATATATACTCGAAGAAAATTCCGAGTTTCCGATCAATTTGGAGGAACCGGCCAGATTCGAACTGGCGATCAGGGTGTTGCAGACCCACGCCTTAGCCACTTGGCTACGGTTCCGTATCGACAAACTGATTATACCAAAATATATTCAACTTTTCAATTAAAATGCATTATATTTAAAGCTAAATTTAAGCTTTTATTCATAAGATAGTCATATAAATATAAAAGTATAGTTTACATCGTTAAATACCTTAATTCCGCTTTTAAAGCTAATTTCGTGTTACAATTATTATGGGTGATAGTCGATGTTTATATTTAGCAGAATTAAAAGAAAATTAAAATCTTATTCACGCTGGGGAAAGCATTATACTTGGCATGAAAGACACACGAAAGTACCAAATAAAACAATATATGAAATATTTAAAAACTATGCTAAAAACAATACTGAAGCTAGAGCTATAGAATATTACGGTAAACATTTTACCTACGGCCAAATGCTAAATATAATCGCTGATACTGCTGAATCTTTTATGAGTTTAGGGGTTAAAAGATATGATATTGTTACAATAATTATGCCTAATACTCCGGAAGCCTTATTTGCATTTTATGCTGTATCTAAAATAGGAGCCGTTGCTAATATGATACATCCACTTTCTAGTAGCGAAGAAATTAAAAATTGTCTTAAAAACACAGAAAGTAAATATATTGTTACTATTGACGCTTCTTATGAGAAAATAAATATCGATTTAGATGATACTAAAGTAGAACATATCATAGGTGTAAGTGCTGGTAATTCAATGCCTTTATTAATGAAAATTGGTTATTTTTTAAAGATGGGACGCAAATATAAGAAACCTCATAAAAAAATGTTTATAAGTTGGCCAAAATTTTTAAAGCTTAAAAGTGATAGAGTAAATATAATAAAGGAACGTAATGTTAGAGATAATCCGGCAGTAATATTGCAAAGTGGAGGGACTACAGGCGTTTCTAAAGGTATTGTTCTTTCTAATGGTAATTTTGCTTCAATGTTTGCTCAAGCTAAAATCTTTTGGAAAGGTGTTGAGCCGGGAGATAGAATTTTATCTATTATGCCAGTTTTCCATGGATTTGGTTTAGCTTTATCAATTCATTGTCCTATCAGTATGGGCGTTGAAAGTGTTTTAGTGCCTCAATTTAGCGCTAAAACTTTTGATAAACTTTTAAATAAATATAAACCTAATTTAGTATTTGGCGTTCCAACTTTATTAGAGGCCTTAACAGAAGCAAATAATGTAAAAAATCTAGATTTATCATGTTTAAAATATATTGTAAGTGGGGGAGATAGTTTATCTTTTTCATTACAACAAAAAATAAATAAATATTTAAAAGACCATGGAGCTAAATGCAAAATAAGCCAAGGTTATGGTATGACAGAGTGTTTGGCCGGAGCTATAATAAATTTAGGCATTAATGATAAAGCTGGTTGTATAGGTATCCCAGGACCACAAATTGATGTTAAAATATGTGAGCCATTTAGTCAAAAAGAAGTTAAAGATGGTGTTGAAGGCGAAATATGTATTTCTTCTCCTATTGTTATGCTAGGCTATTTAAATAATGAAGAAGAAACAAATAATGCTTTGCAAATTCATTCAGATGGTTATACATGGCTTCATACAGGCGATATCGGATACATTGATCCAAATGATAAGATGATTTACTATACGCAAAGACTTAAAAGAATGATTATTTCCAGTGGATACAATGTATATCCAAAACAAATTGAAGAAATAATTGAGTCGCATGAAGCTGTATTGTCATGTACTGTTGTTGGTATTCCTCATCGCTACAAAGTTGAAGTAGCTAAAGCTTGTATAGTTCTTAAAAATAATTATTTAGATACACCCCTTCTTAGATCTAGTATTAAAAAATATTGTGAAAAAAGGCTTGCAAAATATGAATGGCCATATAAATATGATTTCAGAAAATCGATACCTAAAACAAAGTTAGGAAAAATTGATTTTAAAAAATTGCAGGATGAAGGATAAGACTTTTAATTTGTTCTTTTGCTCTAACATATACTTATGGTAGAATAAAGGATAAAGAAGGAGAATATTATGCACTATTTTTTAAAATCAATTGATGATAATGATATTGATAATGTATTTTTAAGTTATTTTCTTTATTATACAAATATTTATGGCCCTTCGCCTCTTACGCCAATATGCAAATTAGCTATAAAAAATGGCCACTATGATTCAAAAGTATTATCTATAGTTGACCTAGCTTATGAACTTACTATGGAGGCTATTAATAAAAGTAAAAGTGGCGAATTTGAAGTTATAGCAATAAAAGATCAAGATAATCAAACCATTGGCTATTTTAGGCCAAGATATATTCCCGATGAAAAGGCGGTTGTTATTGATGAATTGGTTCTTCCCGTAGGATTAGATGGTGATAAAGTAGAAATTTTAAAAGAACTTATTACTATTATTGAAACCTATGTGGAAATGCATAATGAGCAGGCAATCTATATTGATTTTGTCGTTGGTTATAGGGATGTGGATTTGCAAGATCTTCTATTTGACTCTGATTATGATTTAATTGAAGAAAAGATAAAAAATGGCATAGTATTATTTGATAAGAAAATAAGAGAGATAGAAAGTACGAGAAAAAGGTAAGCTATAAACTGTTAGTGAAATTATGGGATTAATATGGGAATTAATAAAAATGTTAGGAGAGACTAAATCGCCAAAAGATAAACAAAAAGAACAAGAAGAAAAAGATTTTGAAGAAGAAGCTGATTACTTAGGCTTAACAGAAGATGAAAAAGAAGATTGTAAGTTAAGTGGCATAACACCTGAGGAATGGGCTGAAGAAAATGATCCGAACTATGAAGATTAAAAGGTTATTATGGAAGATAAAATTAGAAAACTAATTAAATTATTAACGGAGAAAAATAAAACAATTAGCACCATGGAATCTTGCACAGGAGGTGGCCTAGTTAATGCTATTACTAGTATCGAGGGTGCTAGTGAAGTGTTAAAGTTTAGTGCTGTGACTTATTCAAATGAATATAAAATTAAAATGGGTGTAAGTAAAGATGTCATTGAGGAGTATACTGTTTATAGCATAGAAACGGCAAGAGAAATGGCTTATAATATAGCGAGATTTGCAGAATCTAACTATGGAATTGGGATAACTGGTAAACTTAATAGAGTAGATAAACATAATTTATTTGGCGAAGATAATAAAGTGTTTTTTAGTATTTATGATATAGACAATGATGTATATTATGATAATGATATTGTTGTTAAAAAGTCAAGCCGTAAAGAAAATAAAGAAGAAGTTATAAATATGATAATAGATAACTTACTTGATATAATTAAAGGATAACTTTATAGTAAGAATAGACAAAATAAATTCTTTTGTTAGAAATTATTGACTTTCATCTTAAAAGTGATAAAATAAATAGCAATTTTGAAAGGCGATTAGGAATATGGGAGAAGAAAACAAATATGAGAATTTAGAATCATTATTAAAAGAACTACAAAAAGCGCTTGAAATGTATAATGATTTAAATCCCGATGTAAAAATGATGTTAACTCCAGAAGAAAAAAGAGATGTTAGTGATATTTTTGTATGTGTTTATGATTATAAACGTGTTGGATTGTTCAAGAAAATGGATTGGATTGGCTACTGTTATCGTCCGTCAAAAATTGATGACGCTGGGGTTGTATTTTTTGGGCTAGATTCTAATTATGTTGGGATTAAGCAAACCATGAGAAATGGTCTACCCACGCGTGATGATTTTAGTCTTGGTGCTTCTGTTAGCGTTGACGGTAAAAGTTATTTTGCTAATTGCTACATATGTGAAAATATGAGTTTTGATGATATGCGTTTACTTATGTATTACGAAGGAAAAATTGGCCCTTACGAAATTGGCAAAGCCAGTTCTCAAGAAATGCTTGAAGTTTTAAAGTATGCTTTTGAATATTATCAACTAGATAAAGAAACACCATCTAGAACTCAAAAATAGCAAATTATCATAGTGAAAATATAAAATGGAGTACTTAAGTAAAATTGTAATAACGAGATAAGACTTTATTATAAAAGTAACAAAAATCTCGTTTTTTAGTGTGATAAATGATATAATAAAAAAGATAAATATAAGAATAGCAGAGATTTAGATATTCATAATAATATAACTAACTTTAGAAATAAAACTTTAAATGAACTAGTAGTTTGTGCGCTAATACGCGGAAGGAGCAATTTTTATGAATAAAGGAGCTAAAACGGGTAAAACAATCAATATAAAAGCAACAATATTTATATATTTTCTCTTTTTAGCACTTTTTCTTTTTTTGTTTTTTTATTTTGATAACTTCATAGTAAAGACTGTTTGCATAGTTATGCTAGCGATGGTCACCGCTTGGTTTATCGGTATTATAATGGGTCTTGCAAAAGCCCAAGTGCAAATTTCAAAAGAAAATAAATATATTAAAAATACTAATCCTTATATCTATTATAGATATTTACCTAATAATTTTGGCATAGGCGTAACTACTTTGCTTTTTGATTCAACTATTGAAAATTATAAAGATATTGTTGCAGTAATTCTTGATCTATGCGCAAAGAAATATCTTAGTTTAATTAAGCAAAATGATAAATATGTTATTAAAGTTTTAAAAAATATTGATGATAATTTGTTGAGTAACGAAAAATATATCTTAACTTTAATAATGAATGATAATATTAAAAATATTGAGTATAAAGAGTGGTACAATTATTGTGTTCAAGATGGCGTTGAATTAGGTCTTTATTTTAAGAGAAAAACAAATATTGATACTAATAATTCTCCTCTTACAATGAACATATTAAAAAAAGCAAACAAAGTTCAATTTGTATTAAGTATTTTAATTAGTATTTTGGGTTTAATTATAATATTAAGTAGGTATTATATAAAAGGTAGTCTAGATTCACCTCTAAATTATGGTGTAATTAGTTTTATAGGATTTATCATAATTTGTATTTTCTTGGTATCAATTTTAACATTAATAACTTATGGTATACTGTTTATTCCCTTCCATATAATATTATTATATGTGATAATTCCTTTCACCCATTTCGAAAAGGAAGCCGAAAATGCTAATTACAAAACTTTAATCGAAGGTAATTTAAAGAAAACCAAAAAAGGTGTGGAAGAATTACATAAACTTTATTCTTTTAAAGCTTTTATAAATGATTTTGGCAATTTTGTAGATAAGAAAGCTGAAGAGGTTGTATTGTGGGATAGATATTTATCCTATGCTCAAGTATTTGGTTTAACAAAAGAAATTATGAAAAGCGGTTATAAAGAATTAGTAAATAATTCATCATTTCAAATTGATGATATTGATAATATTAACTTAGAGAATATCGAGATTAATAAGATATAATTAACTTTATGATAGGATATGTATATGTTTTCCTTGATTTCTTTATGAATATTATTTTTTTAAAATGAAAGAACGAAAGTTCTCTTTTTTAATGTAATGTAACCAAATTATAATTAAGAGAGTATTATTAGTGAGATGTCTCAAAAGAGGAGTTTAACATGATAGATTTTGATAATATATATGAAGAGTATAAAAACACAGTTTATCACTTAGCAATAAGTTATCTCAAAAATTCTTATGATGCTGAAGACATAGTTCAAAATGTTTTTTTGAAACTTCATAAGAACTTAACAAAGTTAGAAAATGAAAATCATATTAAAAACTGGCTTATTAGGGTAACTATTAATGAGTGTAAAACTTATCTATTATCAAGCTGGCATAAGAAAGTAAGATTCTTTATAGATAATGAGGAAAATTCTATAAAAGATCCTGTTAAAGATGATGAAACATTAAATAGTGTATTCTTACTACCTAAAAAGGACCGTTTAATAATTCACTTATATTATTATGAAAATTATAAAGTAAAAGAAATAGCTAGTATTTTAAAAATAAAAGAAAATACTGTTAAACAAAGACTCGCAAGATCAAGAGAAAAATTAAAAGATATTTTAAGGGAGGAATAAGTATGAATAAGTATAAAGATAGTTTTAAAAAATATGAAGTTAAAGATGAAATAAAAGAAAATATTATGCGAAAAATAGAAAAACCTAAAAGATTTAAACTTTGTTACGCCTTATTATTCATTGGTATGTTAGGGGTTGTATCTCTTACTACGGTATATGCCGAGCAAATAAAAGAGTTTTTTAAATCATGGACAGCAGAAGAAACTGAAATATCCGTACCTGATGGGGCATCAGTTGATGTAATTGCACAAAAAACAAACTTTGATAATGTTAAACTTGAAGAAAATAATAAGCATAGCGGAGAAATGACTGTCAGTCAAGCTGAAAAAGAAATAGGAATTGACTTACTAAAATATAAAGATAATAAAGTCGGTTATACCTTGAGTAATTTCTATAATAAAGATGGTTTAGTTTCGGATATCCTTGTAGGATACGGAATTTTATATCAAGATAAAGATATATCTGAATTTGAAAATATCACTGAAGGAGATAATAAGATTAAAAATCTTGCTCTTCGTGCTAATATTTACACCAATAATTTTGAAGAAGATGCTTTACTTAATGATTTATGGTTTATTTATGTTGATGGAGATAACCAAAATTTAAGCAATTATCAAAAAATAGAACTAAAGAATTTAGGCGTTACAGCAGTATATTATGAGATTGATACTAGAGATCCAGAAAAAGATCCAAAAATAGATAGATTTCAAAAGGTAGACAATGAATTAAGATTTGCTTATAAAGGTGTAGCTTATAGTTTAATTGGTCAAAATATGACTTTAGAGGAAGTTATTAGTATAGCTAATGAATTAAGCGTTTAAATACATTAAAAAGGATAACCAAGTCGGTTATCTTTTTTTGTGTTAGTTATCTATATTTAGCATCTCACGATATATAGTGTAGTCTAGCTCTTCATAACAAACAAATATAAATAATTGCAATACAAAGAAGTGATAATATGCTTTATTATTATAAAGAACTTTTAAAAATTGAAAAAAAACGATATAATATTGAAAAAATTAAAAAACCAAGAATTATTTAAAGTTGCATATATAATTCTTGATATATGTTATATGGCTACTAAACTGATAGCTGCGTCATTAAAAATAATTGGCTAGAATTACGAATAGATGAAATAATAAGTGATATATTAAATTTCTTTAATAGTTTGGAATATGAAGTGGTTTAATTGAAGGAGTTAAGGTAAAATGAAGGTAAAATTAAATGATGTTATAGAAATGTTAGAATTTGTAAATGATGGAATGGATTCCAGTGCTTATTATAATGATAAAACAAATGAGTTTATTTATATAAGCGATTATTCAGACATGAGCGAAGCTGAAAAAGAAGATATATATGATAATTGTATAGGACTACCTACTAAATATTACATTGATGAATATAACATGATGGAAGAGTTTATAGAGACTATAGAAGATGCTAGACTTTACAATCAGCTACAAATTGCCATTAGTGGACGTGGTGCTTTTAGAAGATTCAAAGATACATGTATTAATTTTGATATAATTGAAGATTGGTATAAGTTTAGAGATGAAAAGTATAAAGAAATTGCCATAGAATGGTGTAATAAAAATAATATTAAATTTGAATAGGAGGTTTTTAAAATGAATGAAATATTAACTTTTAGAATTGCCATAAAGGGGTTAGAAAACAAAATATGGAGAGAGATTGAGATACCTAGCAGAAGAACAGTAGCAGATCTTGCATATACGATACTTGCATCATTTAATTCACTTGCATATCATTTATATGACATTGAATACAGGAACTATTTATTCGATTGCTGGGTTTGTCCTGAAGAAGGCCCTGACTTTGATGAGTTATCAAATGCTGTTGTAACAAAATTAAGTGAATTGAAATTAGAAAAGAATGACACCATGAAAATGGAATATGACACTGGATCTACAACTACTTTCAATATTATATATTTGGGGTCAAGGAAATTAAAAAACTATAAGGAACAAGACCTTTATCCAATAGTAATTAATGGTGAAGGTTTAGGAATGCTTGATGATATGAGCGATTTTGATTTAAAAGATATCGTTGATGATATAGATAAATTAGGTTATTCTAATCATTATTTTACTCCAGGATATGAAACAAATAAAAAATATGATTATAGAAAATATAACATAAAAAAGGACAATAGAGAACTAAAAGGGAAAATACTTGCAATTAAAAATGGTTATGAAGTAGGAGAATAATACCTAGGAAGTGTTATGAATAAAAAAGATCTATTTGAACTATTGGAAAAACTATGTGAAAAAAGTTCAAAAGAACAAATTAAAAAATTTTTGTTTAGGGTAATTGAAAAATTATCAAATAATCAAAGCAAGGAAATTATAGAGCTTATTAACGAAGTCTTTAAAGATGAAATGCAAAGTATTAATTTAGGTGATTTGGATAGAATAATAGAGAAAATTGAAGAGCAGTTTGATTTAATTGATGCCTATGAATTGCAATTTCACTCTGAAACATATGAAACTGGTGATTACGACTACTATGGCGATGACTATGAAACTCGTTATTATGATTCTGAAAATATTAGTAGTATTATATTAGATGCTTATAATTTAGCTTCTATATTAATTGCCAAAAAGGATTATAGAAACGCAAGAAAGCTTCTTGATTTGATTGTTTTTACTAATTATTCCGTTTTAGAAGATGATACTTATGATATTTTAGATTATGAAATAAATGATATCGTATTTTTTGGGTTAGCGAGTATAGATATAAATAAAATATGTTTAACTTTATTATATATTACCTTATTAATTAGTGATAATAAATTTGAAGAAATATATAATTATTATAAATTATATACTTTCAGAGATATTAAACTCGAAGATTCTTTTGATTTAGGGTTAGAAAAGATTAAAAATTTAGATATATTTTTGCAAAAATGGATACAATTTCTATCGCAAAAAAATGATGATATTTCTCTTAACTTATTAATCAATTCTTTAGAATATAGCAATTATGATAATTATAAAAAAGTGCTAGAAATGAACAAGAAAACACATCCAAAATTATGTATACTTATATTGAAAAAAATATATGAATTAAAAAAATATAAAGAGATTATTGAAATAGGAAAAAGTCTAATTAATGATGTGGATGATAGTATAAGAAGAGATATTGCATTACTTGTGGCTGAATCTTATAAAGAAATTAATTTGAATTTTGACATTAGTGAGTATTTATATGTAGCATTTAAATCTAGTCATAATGTACCAGATTTAATAAGAATTATAAATAATGATTATTTGTTAAAATATAAAGAAGAAATAGATACTATAAAAGATAATCCATACAAGAATATAGATGATAAAGTTGTAGTATTGTTTAGTTATTTTTTAGGAGAGTTTGATGCTTTTTTTAATTATTTTAAAGACAATCAAGAATATTTAGGTTGGACATACTCCGATATGAACACATATGTGTATTTAGCATTATTCTTATTGTGCAATAGTAATAAAACTGAAATAAAAGAGGAATTAGTTAATTCAATATCTTTTGATATAGGATTAATAGATGATTATAATCTTTATAATGCTGATGAAAGGAAAATTGAATGTTTTGAAATTCTTAATCTTTGGAAAAAACACTTTAATATTTCTTATAAAACACAACAAAATTATATTAAGTGGTTAGAAGAAATAGTTGCTAAACGAGTAGATGCAATTGTATCTAATCAGCATCGTGGTTCTTATCATAAAGCAGCGTTTTTAGTTTGTGTTTTAGATGAGTGTTTAGATAATTTAAATATAAAAGATAAGGGTGAAATTATTACTTTTTATGAAAAGAAATATTTTAGATATACTGCGTTTAGAAAGGAAATTAATAAATACAAAAAATAAATTTTAATATAAATTTTATTGGTGAAGGGAATGATTGAAATTTTTAAAAATTCTTTAAGTAGAACTAGAGATGAATTATTAGATTAAAATACGAGATCAGAAAGAATCTAAAGTCTTTATGGCTATGGGAATGTTGTTATAGTTGTGAGGTAGAAACCCATATTAAAGTTATAAATAATCATTCATAGATTCTTGGAATTACTAAAATTACATTTAAATATTCGCCCAAATAATATATAATTTATTTAGTGGGGGTGAATATCATGCTAAGACTAAATATATTTGTAGATGAAACTGGAGAATTTGGCTTTGGTAAGGGAGCATCAGAACTTTATGGTGTTTCATTTACTTTTCATGAACAAAATGATGATATTATACCCGAACTTTCTAAGTTAAATGAAAGACTTAATAGAATTGGTTATACTAAAATGATTCATATGGCTGATTTGATAATGAGACGTGGTGATTATTCTAACTTTGATATCAAAAAAAGAAAAAGTATATTTAATGCTATATATCAATTTTCAAGAAAAATACCTGTAAAATATCACACAATAATCACTGATAAAAAATACACTGATAGTAGTCGTGTATTAAGACAGCAAGTTTCTAGTGAAATAAATAAGATGATAAAAAAACATGAAGATTATTTGAGTAGATTTGATAAGATTGTGATATATTATGATAATGGGCAAGAAACATTAGGTATAATTCTCGACTCAATCTTTTCAAGGTATGATGGTTTTGAGCATAGAGTGGATTTCGATCACGAAGAAAAAAGATTATTTCAAGTATCTGATATGCTAACTTATATTGATAAATACGATTATAAATATAAAAATAAAATGTCATTTACAAAGAGTGAAAAATATTTTTTCTCAGTAGAAGAAATAAGAAGAATATTAAAAGAATTAAATAAGAAAAGATTTTAAAATGCATTAAAAAAGCAACCATGAAGGTTACTTTTTTAAGCAGCGCTTGGCGCTAACGCGGGTTTGATCCATTAATTGAATTAATAGACCAAGTGTAGATATAATAATATTCTACAACATTATTATATCAATCTTACAAGAAAATTATAACAAATATATTTAAACAAGTAAATATATTTAATTTTTTGCTTGTGTTATATAATTTACATTAATTGGTTGTAAAAGTCAAGTTTAAGTTATTCAATTTGATGATGATATACAAATATTTTTCACAATTATGATCTAACTGATTTTATTGATTATAGGCAATGAAATGATAGACTTGTTAGCAAACGGTTTATTGTTATATTTGTTTGCAAGTTGAACAAATCACATCATTGGGGATATTGTCAAAACACAATTTTTTTCAAGAAAGTAGAAAAATAACAATAGAAAATGATAAAAATTTACAGTAATGAGTAATTATAATTTTATGATAAAAAATTAAGCTTAAGAGAAAAGGGGCTCCATCATTGCTTGATAGTTGTAGTTATTCTTTAAAAGGTTCATCTGATATTTCTGTTGAAAGTGAATTATAATTAGAAGTTTAATTAGAGAATAAAAAGAAAAATATTTTTTAAAAGGAGAAGAAATGAGAAAGGCTTATGGCAAAATTAATTATGAATAACATATGTAAGCCATTAAATAAGAATATCTAAAACAATGTTGGCTATTATTTATCTCTCGTTATATAAAAAGCTAAGGGATATTAATTGTTATAAATGTTCTATCAAAAAGATAGAAAAAACAAATAAAGTTTTTAACAATAACCTAAATTAAATTTCTTCATATCTTATATTAGGTGATTTTCATGAATGATGAAAGAGCTAAGAAAAGGGTTGTAATTGATGCCGGTCACGGTGGGGATGATAGTGGCACAGTTCATAATGGTATTGTAGAAAAAGACCTAACTTTAAAAATAAGCAATTATATTAAAGAAAGGTTAGATGATTTAGGAATAGAGAATTCTTTAAGTAGAACAGGGGATGAATTATTAGATCAAAATACTAGACCCGAAAGAATCCAGAGTTTTTATGGCAAAGGCAATGATGTGATAGTTTTATCTAATCACATAAATGCAGGAGGTGGAGATAGTCATTGTGTAACTAATGTATAACAATTAAAGCCAAAATCAATTGTGAATAAATATTTAAATTTATTTAAAATGATGGTATAATTAAAAATAGCTAGATATCATTAAATTATGATATCTTTTTTGTTTTGTATTAAGAAAAAAATCTTAATATAAAGTGACAAAAAAGTTGCTAAATAAACTGTCGATTAAAAGTTATTGCTTAAATAATTCAAAAGATAGTGTGAAAAGTTTTATGGAAAAATGATCACACTAAACAAAAAAGATATTAAAATGAAAATTTTAATATAAAT
>CANQIK010000013.1 GCA_947624085.1 uncultured Bacilli bacterium | reverse complement strand
AACTTGACATAAAAAAATCCAGTGTTTAACTGGGATTGAATAAGATTTAGATTTAAGTCAACTGCAAAACTCGGGAGGCTACATAGCTAATTGACAAATTTAATTCTTGGTGATAAGATGAAATTGCGTTGAAAGGGAAAAGTAACCTTATTAATTATATAAGTGAGCTAGGTATAGTGAGAACTAGTTATAATGATTTTGTGAACGAACACCCTGGAGCAAATTACCGAAAGGATAATAATCTGAGTAGACTAATTCGGAAGCAATCCGTTACCATGTTGCTATGCTTATAATTGAGCAAAAAATGAGATTACTAAAAAAGTTAATAACTTAGTAATAAAGTAAGGTGGCACCACGAAAACCCGTATTCGTCCTTATCAAGTGGATGATACGGGTTTTTATATTGGAAAGGAAGATTATTATGAAAAAGAATATTTATCACACAGATTATTGTGAAGACCTTGATATTAAAAAGGTTGGGGAAAAAGTTGTTATTTCTGGCTGGGTAGAAAGCATTAGAGATCACGGGGGAGTATTATTTCTTGATTTAAGAGATCATACAGAAACCCTTCAAGTAGTTAGTAATGATGACAGTATATTTAAAGGATTAAGTAAGGAAAGTGTCATTAGAGTAAGTGGCACAATTCGCAAAAGAGATGAAGAAACTTATAATGATAAAATAAAAACGGGAGAGATCGAATTATTAATTGATGATTTACAAGTTTTAGGTAAATCCAAAAGTGAATTACCTTTTGAAATTCAAACTTCTAAAAACATAAAAGAGGATGTTCGGCTAAAATATCGTTATTTAGATATGCGCAATAAAAAGGTTAAAAACAATTTATTGTTAAGATCGGAAATCTTACATTATTTACGCAATAAAATGTATGATTTAGGTTTTACCGAAGTTCAAACCCCAATTTTAACTGCTTCAAGTCCCGAGGGTGCTAGAGATTTCGTTGTTCCTTCTCGCATTTTTAAAGGTAAGTTTTATGCTCTTCCTCAAGCACCTCAAATCTATAAAGAATTATTAATGGTTGGCGGGTTTGAAAAATATTTTCAAATAGCCCCTTGCTTTAGAGATGAAGATGCTAGAGCTGACCGAACTTTAGAGTTTTACCAACTTGATTTAGAAATGAGCTTTGTTACTGAAGAAGATGTTTTGGAAATAGGCGAAGAAATATTTTATGATACTTTTACCAAGTTCTCTAATAAAAAAGTATCGCCTCGCCCTTTTAGAAGAATAGCATATAAAGACGCTATGGAAGACTATGGTACGGATAAACCAGATTTACGAAATCCTTTAATTATCAAAGATGCAACCGAAATTTTAAAAAATACTTCATTTGGGCCATTTAAAAATGCTAGTATTAAAGTAATAGTCGTTGATGATATAGGCCAAAATTCTAACTCTTGGTTTAATGAAATCGTTGATTATGCCTCAAGTATAGGAATGCCCGGAATAGGGTATGTAACTTTAATGGAAGATGGTTCATTAAAAGGCCCAATTGATAAGTTTTTGACAGATGAGGAAAGACAAACATTAATAAAAGAATTTGGAATGAAAAGTAATTCCGTTATGTTCTTTATCGCTAATAGAGATAAAAAATTAGCGCAAAAAAATGCTGGATTGATAAGAACGGAATTAGGAAATAAATGTGGCTTAATAGCTAAAGATTCTTTAGAGCTTTGTATAGTTAATGATTTTCCAATGTTTGAATATGATAATGCTACTGGTAAATATGAATTTTGCCATAATCCATTTAGTATGCCTCATAATGGTCTTAAAGATTATGAAGAAAAAAAACCTGATGAAATTCTAGCCTATCAATATGATTTTGTCTGCAATGGAAATGAAATGGCCTCGGGCGCTATTAGAAATAATGATTTAGACTCTTTAGCTAAAGGCTTTGAAATTGTTGGTTATACGCGTGAAGAGGTAAGAGAAAGATTTAAATCAATATTTACAGCCTTTGAATATGGATGCCCTCCTCATGGTGGTATGGCTCCAGGTATTGATCGTATTATTATGCTAATTCAAGATGAACCAAATTTAAGAGAAGTTCAAGCTTTTCCTACTAGTGCAAGTGGCCAAGATTTGATGATGGGATCTCCTAGCAATCTAAATGAAGACCAACTTGAAGAATTAGGCTTAAAAATCGTTCAAGAAGATGAATAATAAAAAATAAGATTATTGCTTCTTATGATAAGTTACATATTCATAAGTACTTTCTTTACTTCTTTTAGTCATTACTCTAACAACTTCATCATGTAATATTTTTCTGGCTTCTTTTAAAGGCAAATTTGTATTTGGATATAAAGGCCCATCAATATAAACCTTGATTATGGGCTTTTTTTTGCCTTCTTTATAAGTTGTTGTAAAGACATAACAGGGCATATTAAGCTCGACAGGATAAGTAAAAGAAGTATTATTAAATGGTCTAATGCCTGTATAATAAGGCCATAAATGAGCTTCCGGATAAATAACAATTGGGTGCTTTTTTGCATAATATTTAACAGCTTCATTAAATTTAATCATGTTATGAATATCCCTTGGAATAATTATGCCTCCGAGCATAGGTATTATTTTGCCAATAACAGGAATACCTAAGTTAGCTACTGAGCATATTGCATAGGGTCTTTTAGGGAAAATCATAAGCAAAGGATTAAATACATCTCCTAGCTCTAAAGTATGATTAGCATAGACAAAATAATTATTAGCTTTTTTTAAAGCTTTACGATTTATAAATGTTACCTTTAATACTAATTTACAATAAACTAGACTAACAAGCATAAAAATATAATATATTAGTGAGGAACATAAACGATAAATAATATTATTATGAATCCATTTATAGTCTTTTTTTAATTCATAATTTTGCTTCTTACTCTCAACTAAATCTTCTTCGTAAGAATTGAAATAATAACTTTTTTTCATATACATCTTTTTAAATTATAGCATGAAATATAAAATTTAAGTGAAGTTTGTTGACAATTATTTTTATTCATTGTAGTATTAAAATGCTGTTTTCATTAGGAATATACTTATTTATAAGATAATAAATTATAAGGAAGGTGTATTAATGTTTAAATTATTTAAAAAATTAACTATTAAAAATTATATTCAAATATTATTTTGTTTTATTCTTATTATTGTTCAAGTATGGCTTGAGTTAAAGATGCCGGATTATATGAGTAATATAACAGCTTTAATCCAAAGTGAGACTACACAAATTAGCCAAATACTTAAAGAAGGGGGCTATATGCTAGCCTGTGCTTTAGGTAGCTTAGCTTCAGCGATAAGTGTTGGTTATTTATCTTCGGTTTTATCTTCTGATTTTTCCATGAACATAAGAGAAAAGATATTTAACAAAGTTGAAAAATTTGGGATGGCCGAAATCAAAAAATTCCAAACAAGTAGTTTAATTACGAGAACTACTAACGACGTTACGCAAATTGAAATGCTTTTATCAATGGGCTTACAGCTTCTTATTAAAGCTCCTATTATGGCAATTTGGGCTGTTTCTAAAATTTTAAATAAGAGTATGGAATTAAGTGCTTTTACCGGAGCAAGTGTTCTTATTCTGCTTTTAACTGTAGGAACTGTTATGTTAATTGTTGTTCCACGTTTTTCAAAAGTCCAAAAGTTAATAGATAGAGTAAATGGCGTAACTAGAGAAAACTTAACAGGTATTAGAGTTGTTAGAGCATTTAATGCTGAAAAATTTGAAGAAGAAAGATTCGCGGAAATTAATGATAATTTAACAAATACCCAATTATTTAATCAAAGAGTTTTCGCTACTATGAGTCCTATCATGAATTTAGTAATGAATAGTCTTTCTTTAGGTATTTATTTTATAGGTGCTTTCTTAATTAGCAAATCAATGATGGTTGATAAGATAACGATGTTTAGTAATGTTGTTGTCTTTACAAGCTATGGTATGCAAGTTGTTATGTCATTCTTAATCCTTGCTATGATTTTTATGATTTTGCCAAGAGCTAGTGTATCCGCTAAACGGATTAATGAAGTGTTGGAGCAAGAGATAAGTATTGAAGATGGTACTTATGATGAAGATACTACTGAAAAAGGTGTTGTTGAGTTTAAAAATGTATCATTTAAATATCCTGATGCTGATGAATATGTTTTAAAAGACATATCTTTTAAGGCTAATCAAGGAGAAATAGTAGCCTTTATTGGTTCTACGGGTTCCGGTAAATCAACGTTAATTAACTTAGTTCCTCGGTTTTATGATGCTACAGAGGGCGAAGTTTTAGTTGATGGAATAAATGTTAAAGATTATAAACTAGAAAGATTACATAATAAGTTAGGATATGTTTCCCAAAAAGCTTTTATGTTTAATGCTAGTGTTAAAGAAAATGTAGCTTATGGTAATAATGGCAAAAATAAGATAAGTGATGAAAAAGTAAAAGAAGCAATAGCAGTTGCACAAGCAACCGATTTTGTTGAAAAAATGCCTGATGCCTACAACGCCAATATTGCTCGTGGGGGCACGAATATTTCTGGAGGCCAAAAGCAAAGGTTATCGATTGCCAGAGCTATTGCTCGTGATCCGGAGATATATATTTTTGATGATACTTTTTCCGCTCTAGATTTTAAAACTGATGCTAGTCTACGGAAGGCTTTAAGAAAGTATACTAAATCTGCAACAAGTATTATCGTAGCGCAAAGAATCGGTACCATCATTAGTGCTGATAAAATAATTGTTTTAGATCAGGGAAAATGTGTTGGCATGGGAACTCATAAAGAGTTATTAAAAAATTGTGATGTTTATAAAGAAATTGCCTTATCCCAATTATCAAAGGAGGAGTTAGAAAATGCCTAGACCAATGAGAGCGCCTATTCAAAAGGCTAATAATTTCCCTAAAGCTATTAAAAGAGTTATTATGAGCATGAAAAAATGGCATTATGCTATTATTATAGCCATTTTAATGGCAGCGGTAGGTTCAATTATTTCTTTAGTTTCTCCTAACAGGATATCTGATATTGCTACCGCTATTCAAAAAGGGATAGTTCCTCAAACAGAGAAATTATCCGAAATAGTTCAAGATATAAGTGCTAATTTTCAAAATCAAGATTTTCTTGAGGCTAAAATACCAGAAATAATGGCAGATGTTTCTATTACCGATGAAGATAAAGCCGAATTTCAAAATATTATGGCACAAATGCCTAATAAAACTCAAGAAGAGCAAATGGGCCTAATGGCTAATATACCTGATCCAATTATGCTAACTTTAATTAATGAAGTAAAAATAGATGATGAAGTAATTACTAAAGAAGATGGATTAAAGACTTTAAAATTATTAAACTTTGCTCAAACAGATAACCAAAAAGAAATGGCCTCTAAATTCGATGAACTACCAAAGAGTGTATATAACTTAGTTAAGCCTAAAATGGATTTAAGTTTTATTAAAAAAACCGCTTTATTTTTAATAAGTTTATATCTTATTAGTTCATTATTTATGTTTATAGAGCATTATCTATTAAGTACAGTTTCTAATCGCTTTGCGCAAACCCTTAGAAAAAATATATCAATTAAAATTAATAATTTACCACTTAAATATTTTGATACCCATGAAATGGGCGATGTTTTATCAAGAATAACTAATGATGTTGATTCAATAGCTCAACATTTAAATAATAGTTTAGCTACGATTGTTAGTGCAATTACATTATTTGTAGGTACTATTATCATGATGTTCTATACAAACTGGGTAATGGCAATTACGGCTATAATTTCATCATTTATTGGCTTTGCAGGTATTTTCTTTATTCTAAGTAAGTCTCAAAAATATTTTAATCAAAGACAAAAAGAATTAGGAAATCTTAATAGTCATATTGAAGAAATATATTCAGGTCATAATGTCGTTAAAGCCTATAATGGCGAAGCTGAAGCATTACGGGAATTTGAACGTCTAAATAAAAAACTATATAATTGTAATCAAAAAAGCCAATTCTTATCTGGCTTAATGCCTTCGATGATGAATTTTATTGGTAATTTTGGCTTTGTCGCTGTTTGTATCGTGGGTTCTATCCTTGCCTTAAATAATCAAATTGAATTTGGCGTAATTATTGCTTTTATAATATATGTTAGATTATTTACCAATCCTCTTAATCAAATTGCCCAAGCTATGAATGGCTTCCAAATCACCGCCGCTGCTTCTGAAAGAGTATTTGAATTCTTAGATGAAAAAGAAATGCCTAGTCAAGAAAATATTACTAGTAGTTTAGATGTTCAAAATGCCAAAGGTAATATTGAATTTAAACACGTTAAATTTGGCTATGATAAATCAAGAACTATTATTAAAGATTTTAGTATTGATGTTAAAGCAGGTCAAAAAATTGCGATTGTCGGACCAACAGGTGCGGGTAAAACAACTCTTGTTAATTTATTGATGAAATTTTATGATATTGATGATGGCACAATAAATATTGATGGTATATCAACTCGGGATTTAACTAGAGAAAATATTCATCGTTTATTTACAATGGTGCTTCAAGATACTTGGCTTTTCGAGGGTACAGTCCGCGAAAATATCAAGTTTAATAGAAATGATATCAGTGATGAAGAAATATGGAACGCTCTTAAAGTAGTAGGAGTTGACCACTATGTTAAAACTTTACCGGGAGGTCTTAATGCTGTACTTGATGATAACGATTCAATTTCTAATGGCCAAAAGCAACTTTTAACAATTGCTCGCGGTATGGTAGAATCAGCCCCATTTTTAATTTTAGATGAAGCAACAAGTAATGTTGATACAAGAACTGAGGAACTAGTACAAAAAGCCATGGATAAATTAACTACTGGCAGAACCTCATTTATCATAGCTCATCGTTTATCGACAATAAAAAATGCTGATATTATTCTCGTTATGAAAGAGGGTAATATTGTGGAACAAGGAAGCCATGACGAACTAATTAGTAAAAATGGTTTTTATGCTGAACTTTATAATTCTCAATTTAGTAAAGCAAGTGAAGAAGCTATCTAGAAAACTAGATAGTTTTTAAATGTGGTATAATTAAGTAAACAAGCAAAAATAAAAAGGGTTACTATGTGATATAGGAAGCAGGTGAAGAAATGAAACTAATTCCCATAACATATCGTGCGAAAATCTATCCTTTTAATATCAAAAGTGAAATTGATGAAATATCTGGTCATTTTGATAAAGAAATAATCAGTCCGGAAAGAGAATATTCTCTTCATACTGAGTATTCTCATATGCCTAGAAAACTTAACTCAGCAAAACTCAAAAAATATCCCATGCTAAAATCATCACAAAAAAGAGGTGTTCCTAGACTATGGACTAATATAACTTGGGCCGAAGAATTTGCCGATTTTATTATTGAGCTTGTAGGTACCAATATTGATCCTAAAATAATTGAAATCCATCCTCCTTTTAATGATTATTGTCTAAATATTGATGAATTTTTTAAAGTATATGAAGTTTTTGAAAAGATAATTTTAAAAGCATTTCCCAAGACGGAAATTTTTATCGAAAATCGATGTGATACATTTTATACCGGAGGAACATTTTTAATTAGTAATGCCCAAAGTATATTAGAATTTCTTGATAAGTTATCAAAACGTAATTTAAAATTAAAAATGGTTCTTGATTATCCTCAATTATTTAGTGCTGAAAAAATTAAAATGACTAATATAAAACTTGATAAGATTATTGATTTTAATAATAAATTAAAACCATACCTTAATCTTATCGGAGGTATTCATCTTTGGGGCAAAAAAGAAAATAGTAAAGACTTAAAATGGAATCCTCATATAGGCAATTTAAATACATTCTTTAGCTATGATATTGCGTTAAAAGATACTTTTCTAAAGTCGGTTATAACTACTTTTGCAGATGATATAAAGCGGTATTTTGTGCCTGAGGTTAATAGTAGTGATGAAGATTTAGCTTCTCTTATAGGTGATTTAATAAAAAATGGTGCTATTTTCCCTATTGAAGAAGTAAAAGAAGAGGCTTATGATTATCAAATGATTCAAGCTATGGTATGGCAAAATAAAGAAGCTTATTTTAATATTTATGATTCAAAAACCGCTAAAGAAAGATTAGTTCCTCTTATTGGTCTTAAAAATATTCAAAAAGGTCTTAATAAAAGGTGTGTAGGCTATAGCGTTTATGATAAGCATATTTATTGCCCCACGCATACAACTTTAAGAAGTAAATCATCAAAATGTTTAGCCTGTGAAATAATGGCAACTTCTTCTTATATAAATGATAAGCAAAAAAGCTCTTATTTTAATGAGTCTCATGATGTTTATTTAGCTTATTTTGCCAAAGATAAAATTATTGTTGGAACTGTTCATGAAAAATTATTTGCTTCTTTTTTAGAAAGCCAAGGGATACCTTTTGCCTATAAAATAGCCAAAGCGCCAAATCGGAAAACAGCAAAACTTCTAGAACATGAAATTATTAAATTAGGCTATGAACAAACAATCAGTAATTCCTATAAAGCTAATCATATTCTTCTTGATAATAGTAAAGAGGATATAATACAAATACTAAAAACCTGCCTTAACAAGTTAAAAAATAAAATTCCCGAAGAATATTTATCTTTCTTTATAGAGCTAGAAGAATATGATGATATCCCTAAAGTTTTGCAAGTTAAATCAGCTTTGGCAAAAGGAAGCTATGAACAACCATCTTTATTTGGTAGTTCTAATGTTCATTTTGCGATAGAGGAAATAACACCTTTTATTCAAGATAAAGAGATTGTAGGCGTTTTAGGTAATTTAGCATTTATTAAAGATGGTAAGCATAATTATTACTTTGATATTAATGATTTAATTGGCTATGAAATTAAAAATATTAAGTAAACTACTATAAAAAGTAGAATATAGGTATTATTTGCTAAAATATTGCGAATTATTAGATAAATTAAGTCAAGTTTAGTTTTATATGATAAAATAAGTTTTAGAAAGAGGTTATATATGAAAAATAAAATTATTTCTACAATAGTAGAAGTTATAATGATTTTCTTACTATGGTATGTTATGTTACCACCTTTAAATCCATCAGCTCCAGAGTTTTGGTCATTTATTATCTTTGTAATATTTTTCTCAGTAGTTATTTATTTACCAGCGACCTGTCGTGATTTATTTAAAAGACAAAGAAGTGTAAAAACGCCTCGTTTTATGGTTTATCTTTTAGGGTCTATCGCCGGTTTTGTTGGTATTATTGCTATAATTAATGCTATTAATTCGCCTTTATTTAATTCCCAAAAGTATGAAATGAGAATAACAGTTGATGACACGCGGGAATTTACCGAAGATGTTGCCCCTGTTGATTTTACGAAAATCCCTCTTCTTGATAAAACAAGTAGTCAAAAACTAGGCGACCGTAAAATGGGCCAAGCTACTGAATGGGTAAGCCAATTTTATGTTAGTGATTTATATACTCAAATTAATTATAATGACAAGATTATGCGCGTAACTCCTATTGAGTATGCTGATATAATTAAATATTTTTCCAATAGAAAACAAGGTATTAAAGGCTATATTACCGTTGACTCGGTTTCTGGAGAAGCCAATTTGGTTAAACTTGCTAAAGGTATGAAATATATGCCAAGTGCTTATTTCTTTGAAAACTTATATCGTTATTTAAGATTTAAATATCCAACGGCTATTTTTGATGAAGCTAATTTTGAAATAGATAATGAAGGAAATCCCTACTGGATAGTACCTACTATTAAATATAGTGGAGTAGGATTAAGAAAAGAAATTAACGAGGTTATTATCCTTGACCCAATAACTGGCGATACGAAAAAATATGATGTTGATGATGTCCCTAGTTGGGTTGATCATGTTTACTCTGCTTCGTTAATCATTGAGGAACTTGATGATTGGGGCAGTTATAAAGAAGGATTTTGGAATTCCCTTTTTGGTCAAAAAAATGTTGTTAATACAACCGAAGGCTATAATTATTTAGTCTTAAATGATGATGTTTACTTATATACGGGTATAACATCGGTATCAACTGATGAAAGTAATTTGGGCTTTGTCCTTGTTAATATGCGGACTAAAGAAACCCATTATTATAGCGCGCCAGGTGCCGAAGAATATAGTGCAATGTCATCGGCTGAGGGCTTAGTTCAAGAAAAGGAATATGAAGCATCTTTCCCTCTTTTAATTAATCTTAATAATAAACCAACTTATCTTCTAAGCTTGAAAGACGCAGCAGGTCTTGTAAAAATGTATGCTTTTGTTGATGTTGAAGATTATCAAAAAGTTGTGGTTAATGACTCCTCTTTGGGCATTGAAGCTGCTGCGAAAAAATATTTAAGTGATGTTAAATTTGATATATCGGCAAATAAAATAGAAGAAAAGACAATCACGATAAAGTCTGTTAGAACCGCCATCATAGAGGGTAATACTTATTATTATCTAGAGGATAACGACGGAACAATATATGTAGCTTCAATAAAAGTAGATAGCTCTAAACTTCCTTTTGTTAAAGCTGGCGATACTTTAAAGATTAACTATCAAGAAGATAATGTTAATAACATTGTAACAATAGGAGATTAAAATAATGGACAGTAAAGAAATTAAAAATACTTTAGAACAAATGCAAAGCCAAATGACTATCCTTGGGAGGTCACTTTGACATTGATAAATTATCTTTAGAGCTTAATAATTTAAAAGAGCAAACTCTTACTCCGGGATTTTATGATGATGTTAAAAAATCTACCGAAGTTAATATTAAAATAAGTGGAATTGAAAAAGAAATAGCGGATTATAATAATATCTTAAGTAAAATAAATACTTCTCTTGAACTCATTGAGTTAGTCGAGCCTAAAGAACTTGAGGAATTGAAAACTGCTATTGCCGAGCTTGAACTTAATACTTATTTAAGTGGCGAATATGATAATTTAAATTGCTTTTTAGAAATCCATTCCGGAGCAGGAGGAACAGAAGCTTGTGATTGGTGTCAAATGCTTGCTAGAATGTATGAAAGATTTTTTGAAAAGCATAATTATAAATATGAAGTAATTGACTCTCAACAGGGCGAAGAAGCAGGCTTTAAATCAATCTTGTTAAAAGTAACAGGACCTCATGCTTTTGGCTACCTTAAGAAAGAGGGCGGTGTTCATCGCTTAGTTAGAATTTCGCCTTTTGATGCCAATAAAAGAAGACATACTTCTTTTGCCTCAGTTAATGTTACGCCCGAGTTTAATCAGGACTGTGATATCGAAATAAATGAAAAGGATTTAAAGATAGATGTATTTCATTCTTCGGGAGCCGGTGGTCAATCGGTTAATACATCTAATTCAGCAGTTAGAATAACCCACTTACCAAGCAAAATAGTTGTTAGTGTTCAAAACGAAAGAAGTCAACTTAAGAATAAAGAAATAGCCATGAATATTTTAAAGAGTAAATTATATGCGATAGAGCTTGCTAAACAAGAAGAAAAAGCTGGTGAATTTAAGCTTAATGATAGTATAAATTTTGGTAGTCAAATTAGAAGCTATATTTTAGAGCCTTATAAACTTGTAAAAGATAACCGTTCTAATTATGAAAGTGGCGATCCTGATAAGATTTTAGATGGAGAAATTTTACCTCTTCTTGAATATAATTTAAAAAATATTAAGTAATTACTTGATTTAATTAAATTTACTGCTTATAATACAAGTGTTTTATTGAAGGGGATTCAAGTGAAAGAAGTTATTGATACATTAAATAATATACTTAAGGCTAAAGATACTGTAATTGCTTGTATTTCAGGAGGACCGGATTCAATGTGTCTTCTTTCTTTACTTGAAAAAATTAAAGATTTAAATATTGTTTTAGCTCATGTTAATCATAAGGTAAGAAAAGAAAGCGATGATGAAGAAAAATATCTTAAACAGTATGCTTCGAAACATGACATGATATTTGAAACAATAGCAATAGCTGAGTATTCTAAAGATAATTTTGAAGCCGAAGCTCGCAAAAAGAGATATGCTTTTTTTAATAGCCTTTATGATAAGTATCATGCTAAATATATTATTACTGCTCATCATGGTGATGATTTAATTGAAACAATTTTAATGCGGATATCCCGAGGTAGTACTTTAAGTGGCTATGCGGGTATAATATATGAAGATGGTAAATATTTAAGACCACTACTTCATATGACTAAAGATGAAATAATTGAATATAATAAGAAGCATAACATCAAATATTTTGATGATTATACTAATAGAGAGGACATTCATACGCGCAATAGATATCGTCATAAGATATTACCGCTTTTGAAAAAAGAAAACCCTAAAATTCATGAAAAGTTCTTTGCTTTTTCAGAAGAGTTAAATGCATATAATAATTTCATAAATAAATATATTGAAAGTTTAAATATTATAAAAGATAATTATATAGATATTGATAAATTTATAAAGGCTGATGAATTTATTCAAAAAAGAGTGATAGAATTATATATAAGTCGTATTCAAAGAACTAGGCAGTTTGAAGTATCCAAAAAAACAGTTCAGGATATCCTTCGTATAATTAAAAATAATAAGAGTAATATTAAATATTTCTTAAAAGATGGCCAAGTAGCCAAAAAGTCTTATCATAAATTTATAATTGATAATAATAATTATAGTGATGAATATGAAGAAGTTTTTTCACATTATTTTCAAAATGATATGTTTAAAATAGAAGAAGTTTCTGATATAAAAACGAATGATAATTATGTAGCTAGATTTAATTCTCAAGAAATTACCCTTCCTCTTATCATTCGTAGTAAAAGAACAAAAGATGTAATAGAGGCTAAGAATTTAGGCCATAAAAAAGTTAAAGATATCTTTATTGATAGCAAAATAGATATTGATGAAAGAAAGCTTTGGCCTATTGTAACGGACAGTAAAGGTATAATATTATGGATACCAGGTATTAAAAAAAGTAAATTTGTTAAAGACAAACGGGAAAAGTATGATATAATACTTTCTAGCGAAAGGAAAAGTGGCAATGAATAACGGAAAAAAGAATAGCGTTTTAAAAAGTTTTGCTCCATATTTAGTACTTATATGTATTATTGGGGCTATTATATTTGCAGCAAATTTTCAAGGAGAATCTGTTCATGAAATAAAGACAGGTAATCTTATTAAATATATTGAACAAAATAAAGTTACGGAAATTGTTATTACTCCTAAAAGTGAAGAGTCAGTATATTATGTTGAAGGTAAGCTAAAAAGTTATGATGAGGGAGAAAGTTTTAAGGCGATAGTATCTACTCCTGAAATGGAATCTTTAACTACTTTAATTAAAGACCATAATATTGAGAAGTATGATACTAATAAAGATCCTGGCTCTGGCTGGTTCGTACCATTCTTACTAAACTATTTACCTATTATAGTGATTATTATATTTGGTTATTTATTATTTTCTAAGTTATCAGCGTCTAATAGAGGCTCTATGGACTTTGGCCGTAGTAAAGCAAGACTTAGTAATGATAAAGATAAAAAGACCTTTGCTGATGTAGCAGGTTTAAAAGAAGAAAAAGAAGAAGTAGCTGAATTAATTGATTTCTTGAAAAATCCGAAGAAGTTTACTAAATTAGGAGCAAGAATACCTAAAGGTGTTTTATTAGTAGGTCCTCCGGGAACAGGTAAAACTTTACTTGCTAAAGCTATTGCGGGAGAAGCTAATGTTCCATTTTATTACATAAGTGGTTCAGATTTCGTTGAATTATTCGTCGGTGTTGGTGCTTCTCGGGTTCGTGATATGTTTAAAGAAGCCAAAAGAACGGCGCCATGTTTAATATTTATTGATGAAATTGATGCTGTAGGTCGTCAAAGAGGTACAGGTATTGGCGGAGGACATGATGAAAGAGAGCAAACGCTAAACCAATTATTAACCGAAATGGACGGTTTTGGTGCTAATGAAGGAATAATTATTATCGCTGCTACTAATAGACCTGATGTACTTGATAAAGCTTTACTTCGTCCTGGTCGTTTTGATAGACAAGTAACGGTTAATTTGCCTGATGCTAATGAAAGAGAAGCAATATTAAAAGTTCATGCTAAAAATAAAGTTTTAGGCGATGATGTTAACTTAAAAAATTTAGCTTCCAGAACTCCAGGTTTCTCAGGAGCTGATCTGGAAAACCTACTTAATGAAGCTGCTTTACTTGCCGTTCGTCGTGAACGTGATAATATTTCTATGGATGAAATAGATGAAGCAACTGATAGAGTTATCCTAGGTCCTGCGAAAACAACAAGAAAAATAACTGATAAAGAAAAGAAACTAGTAAGCTTACATGAAGCTGGCCATGCTGTTATTGGCTTAAAGCTTGAGGATGCTGAGGTTGTTCATAAGATAACAATAATTCCTCGTGGTTTCGCGGGTGGATATACAATGATGCTTCCTAAGGAAGATAAAATATCTGTCGTATCTAAATCAGAATTATTAGCCCAAATTACTGGTCTTTTAGGAGGTCGTGTAAGTGAGGAACATTTCTTGCATGAAATGTCAACGGGGGCATCTGATGACTTTAAGAAAGCAACAAGAATTGCTCGGAGTATGGTTGCTGAATATGGTATGTCCGATTTAGGACCAATGCAATATGAAGAAAAAGATCAAGATGTATTTTTAGGAAGAGATTATACAAAATCACGAAATATATCTGATCAAGTTGCTTTAGAAATTGATCGGGAAACACGTAAGATTATTGAAGAATGTTATGAAAAGGCTAAAAAGATCATTGTTGATAATGAAGCTTTAGTTATTCTACTTAGTGATGCATTAATGAAATATGAAACATTAACTAAAGAACAAATTGACTCTTTAGTATTAAATGGTACAATAGAAGCTATAGAAGAACAAGAAAACCCTACTGAAGATTTAAAAGAAGAAAAAACTCAAAAGAAAGAAAGTAAAACTAAAAAAGGAGATGAAGAATAATGAAAGATGTTTTAGAAATTATCTTATTAATAGTTTCCGTTCTATTAATAGTTATTGTTTTATTACAAAGTAATAAAGCTAGTGATGCCTCAAATATAATTACGGGAGGTAATGAAGCTTTATTTAAAAACATGAAAGAAAGAGGATTAGAATTATTCATCTCAAGACTTACATTATTTTTAGGAATTCTTTTCTTCGGTATATCTCTAGCAATATTCTTAATGAGTAATATTAAATAGTTTATTAAGGCGACGTTAAGGTCGCTTTTTAAATTGAAAAATATAGGGTTGTGCTATATAATTAAAATATGAAAGTTAAATATAATAGTGGTTTCACTTTAATAGAACTGCTAGTAACACTAGCTATCATTGCCGCTTTAGCTATTGCTATGGGCGTAGGTGCTACCAATGTTTTAAATAGTTCTTATAAGAAAGATTATGCTGAAACTTTTCGAGAACTTTTTAAAAATGCTAATATTTATGTTGAAAGTACTACTTATTGTAATTTAGATGAAACAAAAAAGTGTACAGTTACTATTGATACTTTAGTAAAAGCCGGGTTAATAGATAAGAATATCTATAATAAAGATAATCCTTATAGGAAAAACAGTAACTTTATAAGTACTGATAGGATTACTATAACTTTAGCAAACGGCAAGAAAAAAACGGCATATAAATGGGGAACCTGCCGAGAATTAAATAATAATAATGTTGATAAATATGAATACTGGGGAGAATGCAAATGAAAGATAAAATATTAGAGGTCTTAAAGACTCAAAATAAAGGATTAGATTTAATTGAAATCAATGATTTACTAGGTTTAACAACAGTTGATGAATACAAACAATTACGTAAAGAAATTATGGAGTTAGTTACAACAGGAGATATCCATAAAAGTAAAAAAGATAAATTTATTTTAATGGAACATTGTTCTTCTTTATTAACGGGGATAATTCACATAAATAAAAAAGGTAATGGCTTTGTTGATACAAAATATGATTATGATACATTTGTGGCTAGAGAAAATTTAAATGGTGCTGTTGATGGCGATTATGTGGAAATAGATGTCCATGATAATGAAGGCATAGTTGTAAATATTTTAAAAAGAGATCTTTCTGTTTTAGTAGGTGAAATTGTCAAGACGCATAATAAATTAGCGTTTGCTTTAGATGACAAGAAGAAAGATATTAGAGTAGAAATTACACAAGAAACTTTAGATCGATGTGTCGAGGGTCATAAAGTAATTGTTAAAATAATTAAGGAACTGGCAGTTAATCATTATTTAGGTAAAGTAATTAAAATAATTGGTCATAAAAATGATCCGGGGGTAGATATTTTGGCTATTGCAGCCAATCATGGCATTTATTTAGATGTTAATGACGCTGTTAAAGCCGAAGTGAGTGCCCTTCCTATGGAAGTATCTGAAGAAGAGAAAAAGGATCGTCATGACCTTCGGGATAAAGTTATATTTACGATTGATGGTGATGATACAAAAGATATTGATGACGCTATTTCAATTGATAAAGAGGGGGATAACTATCGTTTAGGTGTTCATATCGCAGATGTTTCCCATTATGTTAAAGAAAATACGGCTCTATATGATAGTGCCTATGATAAAGGAACATCTTCTTATCTTGCAGATACGGTTTTGCCTATGCTTCCTCATGAGCTTTCTAATGGTATATGTTCTTTAAATGAAGGTGTAGATAGACTTGCTATAACCTGTGAAATGCTTATTGATAATAAAGGTAAAGTTATAGATCATGATATATACCCTTCAGTAATCAATAGTAAAAAGAAGATGACTTATAAAAATGTTAATAAGATTCTTGTTGATAATGAAGTCCCAGAGGGTTATGAACCTTTTAAAGATACACTAATATTAATGGAAGAACTTGCCCAAATTCTTAGAAAAGCTAAAATAGCTAAAGGGTATATTAATTTTGATATTGATGAAGCTAAAATAATTCAAGATGAAACTGGTAAAGCCATTGATATTGTTAAAAGAGAAACTTCTTTAGGCGAAAACTTAATTGAAGATTTTATGATTATTGCTAATGAAACGGTAGCAACCCATATTGCTAATATGGATTTACCATTTGTATATCGGGTACATGGGACACCGCGGGAAGAAAAAATAACGGAATTTTTAAATTTTGTCAAAATATTAGGTTATAAAATATCCGTTAATACAAGTGAGATAACTCCTATAACAATGCAAGAAATACTAGCCGAACTAGCGGATAAAAAAGAATATAAAATTCTTAGTGATATGTTACTTAGAAGTATGAAAAAGGCTGTCTATAGTGCTAATAATATCGGCCATTTTGGTTTAGCAAGTAACTGTTATACTCATTTTACTTCTCCGATTCGAAGATTTCCTGATTTAATGGTTCATACTTTATTACATAAATATCTATTTGAACATAAAATGGATATGGATACCATAAGATATTATGAACAATATTTACCAACAGCTTGTGATAATGCTTCAGAAAGAGAGATTGAAGCTCAAGAAGCTGAAAGAGAAGTTACTGATATGAAGATGGCTGAATATATGAGCGATTATATTGGCCAAGAGTATGACGGTATCATAACAGGTGTTACTAATTTTGGTTTATTTGTTGAATTGCCAAATTTAGTTGAAGGTTTAGTTCATATTTCAACACTAAACGGTTTTTATAATTATGTTCCTGAAATATTATCATTAGTAAGTGAAAATAATATTAAATATACGATTGGAGATACAGTTCGAATCAAAGTAGTAGGAGCTTCTAAAGAAGCCAGAATCATTGATTTTGAAATTGTAGATAATAAAAAAAATGACAGAGATAAAGAATAAAAAAGCATATTTTAACTATTTTGTTGAAGAAGAATATGAAGCTGGTATCGTCCTTTCTGGAACGGAAATTAAAAGTATTAGAAAAGGCTCAACAGATATAAAAGATAGTTACATTCGTATTAAAGATAATGAAGCTTATATCATCAATATGTATATTGCTAAATATGATGTAGGAGAATTTTATAATCATGATGAATATCGGGAAAGGAAATTACTTCTTCATCGTAAAGAAATAAAAAAACTAAAAGATAAAGTAGCTATAGAGGGATATAGTCTTATACCTCTTAAAGTCTATATTAAAAAAGGCTATGCTAAAATCTTAGTAGGCGTATGTAAGGGTAAAAAAATATATGATAAAAGAGCTTCAATAAAAGAAAAAGATGCTAAGCGTATTGATAGACAAAATTATAATTAAATGATATGATTGGTAAGGTGATAGAGTATGAAAAATTTAAGTAAAAAACAAAAAATGATTATTGGCTGTAGTATAATTGTGGTCATTTTAATTGCTATTGCAGTAGTGGTACTCTTAACTAAAAAAAATACAAATAAAAATAATAATGAAACTGCTAATAAAGTTCTAGAAAATAAGCCAAATGAAGAAACTACAACTAAATTAAATATTATAGACCTTGATTCTAATTCACGACCATATGCTGTTATGATTAATAATATTAATGAAGCAAGATCCGTTCAATCAGGTATCAGCAAAGCTTATTTAGTATATGAAATTCTTGCCGAAGGGGGAATTACTAGATTAATGGCGGTTTTTAAAGACGCTTCCGTAACAAAACTAGGTTCCATTAGAAGTGCTAGAGATTATTATCTTGATTATGCTTTAGAAAATGATGCTATCTTTGTTCACTGGGGGTGGTCTCCTCAAGCACAAATTGATATTCCAGCTTTAGGAGTTAGTAATTTAAATGGTTTATATGACCAAGGCTTTTATCGTTTAAGTCCAGGTGAATATCCCGCGGGTTTAGCTTATGAGCATACGGGTTTTACTAATATGGATAATATTAAAGCAGCTGCTGAACAAAAAGGCTATCGTTTAACTTCTGATCAAGCTACTTTATTAAATTACTCTACTAAGCCGGTAGATTATACAAAAGATTCATCTTCTACTGATGCTCATAACGTAGTTTTAACTTATTCTAACTATACTCAAGTAACTTATGAATATGATGAAGAGAATAAAGTTTATAAAAGATATAATTTAAATAATCAAGCTAATATTGACCATGAAACAAATGAACAAGTAACTGCTAAAAATATTATTGCTTATCAAGTAAATTGTTATACTATTCCTAATGATGAAAAAAATAGAATTAAAGTTGAAAATATTGGTAGTGGATCTGGTTACTACATTTCTGAAGGCAAAGCTGTTAATATTAAATGGTCTAAAAGTAGTAGAACAGCCCAAACTAAATATACTTTAGAAGATGGCACAGAGTTAAAAGTAAATGATGGTAATACCTTTATTCAAATTTTACCTATCAGTGGTGGTTCAATAAGGGTGAGCTAATATGGGGTTTTTGAGTGCGATACTAGAGATAATAGCCAAATACTACGTTATATTTGTTATTATAACGGTGTTTTTAGTGTTGTCTTTAATTGGCTATCTTGTTGATAAAAAAACGCGTAAAGATGATGAGGTAACACCAATCTTTGGAGGTAAACTAAGCCTTAAACGTCGTGATAATACTAAGAAAAGTAAAAAGGAAGCTTCTCCTGAAGTAAATAATGTTAATAATACTGCTACCCAAAACATATCAGCACCGATGAAGCAAAGCAATGTACCTAATTATAACTATCAAACTATGGTAACACCCGTGCAAGAAAATTATATCAATAATTCTGTTAATACGGGAATTACTCCTACTAACTATGTTGTACCTGCAGCTACTACAGCTCAAATAGCAGATACTATTTTACCTAATATTGCTACATCAGTAGCTCAGCCTCAAGGGCAAGGGGAAAGTGTTTCAGCTCCTGCTATGCAAAGTATTGTTCCCGGAGTTCAAAATCAAATTCCTAGTGAGCAATTTAATAATAATTTTGGAACTAAAGAAGTAGATAATAATGATGATAATGGGGCAATGAATTTTAACATGAATGATTAGCTAAGTTAGGCTTTTTCTTTTAACCCTTTTTTGATATAATAATAAAGCTAAGGAGGTTACAATGAACTTATCGTTGCTATGGAATATCATTACTAAAATCATTGATATATGCTTTGTATGGATATTCTTTTATTACATTTTAAAAAATGTTAAAAATAATATTAAAATGGTTCTAATAGTTAAAGGTGTCATAATTATTTTGATTATTAAAATAATTAGTGACTTATTAGACTTATATACTGTAGGTGTTTTACTTGAATATGTTGTAGAATGGGGACCACTTGCTCTTATTGTTATTTTTCAACCTGAAATTAGAAGTGTACTGGAATCACTTGGTCGAACGCAACTTTTAGGTCGTCACAAAGTATTAACTATTGATGAAAGAGAAAAAGTAGTTAATGAAATTATGAAAGCTTGTGATTGGCTTAAGAAAAATCGCATAGGAGCTTTGATAGTAATTGAAAGAGAAGTATCATTACAAGAATATATTGGCAATTCCACAAAGATATATGCTAATATTAATGATTCTTTACTAGAAACAATTTTCTTCCCTAATTCACCTCTTCATGATGGGGGAGTAATTATTCAAGGCGATCGAATTACCTGTGCTGGTTCGGTATTTAAAACCAGTGTTAATCAAAATTTATCAAAACGTTTAGGTACTAGACATAGAGCTGCTCTTGGTATTGCGGAAGAAAGTGATGCTCTTGCTATTGTTGTTTCAGAGGAAACAGGACGTTTATCTTTAGCTATGGATAGTGAACTTCATTATAATTTAACTAATGAAGAAATGCGTACCATGCTTTTAGAGGAACTTAGTCCTAAATCCGAAATATTCTTTGCCTCTGATGAAGAAGAAAGTGAAGGTGAAGAAGATGCGTAAGTTTTTTAGAGCTATTTATCGATTATTAGACCGCTGTATAGTGGTTCCCATTAGTCGAGTTGTCTATAATATTCAAAATTTATTGAGAAAAAATGGTAATTTTTTAGATAAAATCCTAAATAGACCAACTTTCTTGATATATTTATCACTTGCTTTAGCTATTGGTTTCTTTTTCTTAATTGATTCTAAAGTTGTAACATTAGTACAAAATAATGCTGAAGTTATATCAAATGTTCCTGTTAAGGTTAAATATAATGAAGAAGCCTATGTAGTCGAAGGTGTACCAGAAACGGTTGATATTACTATAACGGGTAGAAAAAGTGATATTTATCTATCTAAACAATTAGGTGAATATGAAGTAACTCTTGATTTAACTGAGTATACTGCTTCTGATGCGGCGTATAAAGTATATTTTACTTACTCAAAGAATATAGATAACTTAAATTATAAACTCGACCCATCTTATGTTTCCGTTATGATAAAAAATAAAGTTAGTTCTATTGCTTCTGTTCAATATGAACTTATTAATCAAGATAAGCTAGATTCAAAACTTAGTGTTAAAAAAGTAACATTATCCAAATCAGAAGTTGTTGTTAAAGGCAGTGAAAGTGCTCTAGATAAGATAGCTTCTGTTAAAGCACTAGTTGATCTAAGTGATTCTGACTTAACCGCAGCGGGTACATATGTTATAAGTAATGTTAAATTAGTAGCATATGATAATCAAGGTAAACTTCTAAATAATATTGAAATAGTACCAGGCACTCTTGATGCGACTGTTGAATTAGATAGTTATTCTGCCCAAATCCCAATTGAAGTTAAGACTAAAGGTACTTTAGTACCAGGTAAAGCTATTGCTTCAATCCTTATAAATAATAAAGATAGTAAAGAATATACTTTAACTGTCTATGGTAGTGAAGAAGTTATATCTAATTTAAAATCTATTCCTGTTACAATTAATATCGATGGCGAAGGAAACGATAATACTAAGAATTATACGGTTAACTTATCTAAACCAACGGGTGTTAGGTATATGTCAGAATCGACTATCTCGGTATCTTTGACTTTTGCTAATGAAGACCAAAAAGAAATTGTAATATCGGATATAACACCACGAAACCTAGGTAGTGGCTTGAACCCTAATATTATTACTCAAAATGGTATAACGGTTACCGCTAAAGGAGTTACATCTGTACTTGAAAATATTAATGCTGATAATATTAAAGCCTATGTTGACTTAACAGGCAAAGGTGTTGGTGATCATGATGTCGAAGTTAAAATAGATAGTGATAATCCACTTGTAACATATATTGTATCCTCAACGATTACCGTCCGCATATCTAAAGAATAAAACAAATAAAAACAGACCAATTATTTTGATCTGTTTTTTGTTTCCTCCCCACCAATATGGGTGAAGAATAACCCGATATCAATTAAACCACATATTCCTACTATTCCATAAATAATAGAACAAATTGTATTACTTTGAGAGAATAGTGATTCTACTAGGTTAAAATCAAAAAAGCCAATTAAGCCCCAGTTTACTGCCCCAATAATGGTAAGTAGTAAAGTTATTTTATAAAATGTTTCCATACTTATCCTTTCTGATATTAGTATTATTATTTTTATGTAATTTATACACGAATATTTTGAATTAATAAAAATATAGTTAAATAGAAAAGGAAAGTGAATAAATGAAGAAAATATTTTTATTACTGTTATGCCTTTGTTTAGTAGGTTGTTCAAAAAGTAACTCTAATAATATTATTAATGATTTTCAAAAAAGTGTTGAAAAAAGCAAATCTTATCATTTAGTAGGAACTATGGAATTAAATACTGGCGAGGAAACATTTAATTATGATTTAGATGTCATGTATTTAAAAGATGATTATTATAAAGTTAAAATGGTAAATACTACCAATGACCATGAGCAAATTATTTTGAAAAACACCGATGGTTTATACGTTATAACACCAGCTTTAAATAAGAGCTTTAAATTTGATAGCACATGGCCAGATAACTCATCGCAAGGATATATTCTCTCTTCACTTGTTAAAGATATCAAAAATGATAAAGATGTAACTGCTAAAGATAATATTATTGATGTAAAAGTTGATTATCCTAATAATAAAGAATTAACTCATCAAAAAATATATTTGAATAAAGATAACGTATTAGAAAAAGTAGAAGTTTATGGTGATTCCGATTTACCTAATATTAAGATTGAGTTTAAAACCGTTGATTTAAAGGCTAATATATCTAAAGATGAATTTGAATTAGAAAACTATATAAATGATGATACTTGTGAAAATGAAGAAAACTGTGAAAGTAAAACAACAATGAGTAACATTGAGCAAGCAATATATCCGCTTTATATGCCTTCGAATACCTATTTAAATAGTTCGGAAGTTGTTAATAATGATGATGACAGCCGGGTTATACTAACTTTTTCGGGCGATAAGAATTTTGTTATAGTTGAAGAGGGTGCTAAAGTAGAAGATAGTCATGAAATTATCCCGGTTTATGGTGAACCTCTTATGTTAAATGATACAATAGCGGCATTATCTAGTAACTCAATGTATTGGACAAGTGGAAATATTGATTATTACCTTGCTAGTAATGATTTATCTATTGATGAAATGGTAAGTATTGCTTCTTCTTTAGGAAATACTCAATCAACTCTAGCCACAAAATAGTGGCTTTTTTCTTGTCAAAGGTAGGACTTTTATTATATAATAAGCCATAGGAGATGTGTTATGGCTAAAATTAAAGCAAAAAGATCAGAAGAAGAAACAAATGTTAAGAAAAAAAGTAAAAAAATAAAGGAAACTAAAATAAGAATTGAGGAAGGTGAAACTTTACATAGATTTATTATTATTTTCATAGTTATTGTCGTTCTTGTTCTTGCTATTTATTTAATATCAGGCTTAGTATCAAATAATAAAAATAGTAATAATTCTACTGCTGAAGAAACGGAAGTTGAGATTAATTATGATAATGTTAATGTTGGCATGATTCTTAATCGTGATCAATATGATAAATATTATGTAATGTTATATGATGCTGATTCAGAAAATGCCTTATATTATTCTGCCTTAATGACAACTTATAAGAATAAAGAAGAACATGAAAAATTATTTTATTGTGATTTAGGTAATCCATTAAATAAAGATTATGTTCAAGAAGAGAGTAATCCTAAGGCTCAAAAGACCGAAGATTTTGCCTTTGGTGAAATAACTTTATTAGAGATTCAAAAAGGTAAAATAACGAGATACGTTGAAGATATTGACACCATAAAAGATATTTTACAATAGGAAAGCATAACTGCTTTCTTTTTTTTGCCAGTAATGATATTATTACTATAGGAGACTAGAAAATGAATAGAAAAGGCTATCGATTATCTCATGTAATAATAATTATTATTTTAACGGCAATTATTTCAGCTGTTACAACGGGTGTAATAGTAACTAGTTCGTTTAGTGCTAATGGAAAATCCTATTCAGATTTAGTCTTAGATGAAAATGTTCAAGAATTTCTTGAAGTATATGCTAAATTAACCGATGATTATTATAGAGATGTTGATAAAAAAGAAATGATATCTAGTGCAATTAATGCCATGACTGATTATTTAGATGAAATATATACGACTTATTTAAATAGTGATAATGCTAATATTTTGATGGATGAATTAAATGGCAAACATAAAGGTATTGGTGTTACAATTAGAGGCTATGAAATTATCGATGTCATGGAAGATTCGCCTGCTTTCCGGAGTGGTATTAAAATTGGTGATAGAATAGTAGCTATAAATGGAACCAATGTTGAAACTCTTGCCGGAGCTGAAATATCTAATTTAATAAAACAAAATGAGGATTCTATTACAGTTACTGTTATTCGAAATGAGGAAACTTTAGAGTTTACAATGAAAGCCGAAGAAATCCAAGTATCTCCTGTTGAGTATCATATGATTGAAAACACTTCTATTGGTTATTTAAAAATGTCAATCTTTTCTAATAATTTATTTGTCGATACTAGTAAGGCTTTAGAAAAGCTTAAAGAAGAAGGAATGAATAAACTAATTATTGATTTAAGAAATAATACAGGCGGTTATTTAGAACAAGCTAAAAATGTTGCCTCTTTATTTCTTGAAAAAGATAAGACCATTTATTATTTAGAGAATAAAGATGATTTAGAAGAGATTAAAGATACTACCGATGATAGCTATAATATGCCGATTGTTGTTTTGGTTAATGGTTCTACAGCTTCGGCAGCCGAAATTCTAAGTGGAGCATTAAAATATAGCTATGGGGCTATTTTAGTAGGTAGTACAACTTATGGCAAAGGTAAAGTTCAACATACGATGTCATTAAGCGATAATGATATGATAAAATATACTTCATCAAAATGGCTTATGCCTAATAAGGTATGCATAGATGGGGTTGGAATAAGTCCAGATTATATCATTGATAATTCTTATAATTATGATACCGATAACTCTTCGGAAAATGAAGGATTTACGGATAATGGATTAAATAAAGCTATAGAACTACTTAGTTAGATAGCTTTTTATTTGCTTAAATAACGGATTAAAGCTATAATATAAAAGAGGTTTAAATATGAAGAAAGGCGACAAGTTAGCAATTCATTGCTATAAACATAATGGAAAAATAGATAGAATAAGTGGAGAAGCTATTGTCCTTGATATTACCGATGATTATATTGTCTGTGCTAATAATAAGGTAAAACTTACAGAAAATGATGGGCGGTCTCATAGAACAAAAGAAGCAGCGATACTTTTCTTTTATAAAAATGAATGGTTTAATATTTTAGCTCAGCTTAAAAAATATGGCTTATTCTATTATTGTAATATTGCTTCACCATATGTAATTGATGGTAATATTATAAAATATATAGACTATGATTTAGATTTGCGAATATTTCCTGATGAATCTTTTAAAGTTCTTGATAAAAATGAATATAAATATCATAAGATGGCAATGAAGTATAGTGATGAAATTGATACAATAGTTCAAGATAGTCTTAATAAATTAATAAAGATGAAAGAAAATAATGAGATACCGTTTAAAAAAGAAGTTATTGAAAAATATTTTGATATGTACAAAGAAATGACTTTAGAAAAAGATAATAGTAATAATTAAAAATTTTTTGAATATATTATTATAGATATCGCAAAAAGGTACAAAAATAAGCCAAAAATTGACAAATTAATGATTTTTTTAAAAAAATTTGAATTTTGTGTTGACTTTAAACTTTTTGTTTGATATATTAATCGTGCAGTTCAAAAAGAAACTGCAGAATGATCTTTGAAAACTGAGTAAAAACACAAGTCAATTTGAGTAGCTTAGATTAAACTGAAATTAACAAGATTTAATTATAAATCTTTTTTATTGAGAGTTTGATCCTGGCTCAGGATGAACGCTGGCGGCATGCCTAAGACATGCAAGTCGAACGAAGCGGCCCAATGAAAAGATTGAAATTTGGCGTGCTTGCACAAAGAACGGATTTCTCGGATTTGGATTTTCCGCTTAGTGGCAAACGGGTGAGTAACACGTGGGTTACCTACCTCCAAGTTGGGGATAACAGTTGGAAACGACTGATAATACCGAATGTGCTCTACGGAGTAAAGAAGCCCTTAAAGCTTCGCTTAGAGATGGGCCTGCGGCGTATTAGCTAGTTGGTGGGGCAATGGCCTACCAAGGCAACGATGCGTAGCCGAACTGAGAGGTTAATCGGCCACACTGGGACTGAGACACGGCCCAGACTCCTACGGGAGACAGCAGTTAGGAATATTCGTCAATGGGGGCA